>JAFALX010000399.1 GCA_019234035.1 Candidatus Dormiibacterota bacterium
GAAAAAGGCGCGCAGCACCGTGCGGCATCCGGTCGACACAACGCGATATCGGTTCGGCCGCTTGCCGTCGTCGCGCACGGGGAAGTGCGAGGGAAACCCTCGGACCGCCTCAGACATGAAGCGATCGTAGGGGAACGCGGCCATACAATCGCGTTCGACGCCCCCTTAGCTCATCGGTAGAGCAGCCGGCTTTTAACCGGTTGAGGGAGGTTCGATTCCTCCAGGGGGCACCTTTCGCGCGTTCACAACTGCGGCCGCTCTGTCACGGTCGCGATGCAGCGCGTCCGTCACGGCGACGTATACCAAGCGCGAATTGTCGCTGTCTCGCCTTGTTTCCCGTTTCGGGACCGATGCATCACCGTGGACGTTCTGACCTTTAATCGGTGACCGCCACGCGGCGTACGGCCGCGAGTGTTGTCGCCTGCGTCCTGGTGGCGTGCGCCATCGGCACACAGGGAGTCGCCGTCGCGGCGAACCCGGGATTCTCGCTCGCGGGACCTTCGACGGTCACGGCGGGCAGCGCGTTCGCGCTCACTGTCACCGGCGTCGACTCCTCGGGTCACCTGAACCCTGCCTACGCAGGGACGGTGCACTTCACGAGCACCGATCCAAGCGCCCAGGTGGCCCTGCCCGCCGACTACACCTTCAGCGCCGGCACCTCCGGCGACGACGGTTCGCACACCTTCACGGGGATCGTGCTGCGAACCGCCGGCAGCACAACTGTGACCGTGACCGACACCGGCAACTCGGCACTCACCGGCAGCACCTCAGTCCTGGTGAACGCGGGCCCGGTGAGCCAGCTGGTGCTGACGACACCGACATTCAGCCGGGTGCATTCCACCTTCGGAGGAACGGTCGCCGCCAAGGATTCGTCGGCAAACGTCGTGCACTCGTACACGGGCACCGTCGTGTTCACGAGCAGCGACTCGCTGGCAACGCTCCCCTCCAGCTACACGTTCGTGAGCGGCGACAGCGGCTCACACGCATTCAGCTTCACCCTCAACTCGCTCGGTTCGCAGACGATCACCGCGACCGACACCGGTCATTCGCTCCATGCGACCAACCCGGTGATCGTCTCAGGGCCGGCGTCACAGCTCGTGGTGCTGGTCAACCCACCCTCCAATGCGCCCGTGGCGACCCACACGGCGATGAGCCTGAAGGTCACCGCCGAGGACGTGAGCGGAAACCAGGATCCGGGCTACACGGGAACCGTGGGCTTCACCAGCAGCGACGGGTCCGCCACCCTGCCGGCGAACTACAGCTTCACGGCGAACGATGGCGGCGCGCACACCTTCACCAACGGGGTCACCTTGCGCACAGTGGGCAGCCAGTCGGTCACTGCCACCGATCAGGCGAACGCAACGATCGCCGGCAGCGGTGGTATCACCGTGAACCCGGCGACGGCCACCACGCTCGTGGTCTCGCTCCCCGCATCGGTGAGTGACGGCGCCTCGTTCACGTTGTCGGTGACCGCGCGCGACGCCTACGGTGACACCGCGACCGGCTACCGGGGCACCGTGCACCTCACCAGCTCGGACCTGACCGCCACCCTCCCCGCGGACTACACGTTCGTTCCCGGTGACACAGGCGCACACTCTTTCAGCAACGGCGCCAAGCTCAAGACGACCGGATCGCAGTCGATCACAGCGACCGACACCGTGACCAGCAGCATCATGGGCTCGGCGTCGACAAACGTCGCCGCCGGCGGACCGGCTGTGTCGTTGCTCGTCAGTGCACCGGCGGGGATCAGTGGTGGGCAGAGCTTCAGCTTCACGGTGACCGCGCAGGATGTGTCCGGCGCGACGTCGACCGGCTACGTCGGCACGGTGCACTTCACCAGCACCGACGCCACCGCAAGCCTTCCTGCCAACTACACGTTCGGGTCCGCCGACAAGGGATTCCACGTCTTCACCGCAACACTCAACGACTCCACCGCCGCGCAGACCATCACGGCCACGGACACGGTCATCAGCACCATTCACGGAACCAGCGCGCCGGTGGCGGTCGCCGGCCCGGCCGCCAAGTTCAGCGTGGCGGCTCCGTCGACTGCAACGGCGGGCGTGCCCGTGATCGTGAGCGTGACCGCTGAGGACGCGAGCGGAAAGCTGGCGACCAACTACACCGGAACGGTGCACATCACGACCACCGACTCGGCGGCGGTGCTGCCGGCGAACCACACATTCACCAGCGGCGACTGCGGTGTGGCCGGACCAGGCAACCTCGACTGCGGTGTTCGCCAGTTCACCGTGACCTTCCATACCGCGGCAGGGCCGTTCACCGTCACCGCCACCGACACGCTGGCAGGTACCGTCAACGGAACCTCCGCGTCGGTGGCGGTGAGCGCCGGCCCCGCGGCCAAGCTGCTGTTCAGCTCGGCGCCGCTGTCGGCAACTGCCGGCAGCACCTTCGGGGTCACCGTGAAGGCGGAGGACTCCTTCAACAACACGGCGACGGGCTATGCAGGGACGGTGACGTTCACTGCCTCGGATACCGCGGCGGCGGTGGTGCTGCCCGCGGACTACACGTTCGTGCCCGGTGACGCCGGCCAGCATGCGTTCAGTGGGCTCTCCTTCGTGTCCGCCGGGACGCGAACGCTGACCGCCGCCGACAAAAACGATCCCGGCGCGATCATCGCCGCCGCAACCACGGTGACGGTGAACCCCGCTGGCGCCAGCACCCTTGTCGTCGCGGCTCCGCACGAGGTCACCGCGTCGAGCCCATTCAGTCTGCGCGTGTCCGCGTACGACCCCTACGGGAACGTGGCAATGGGCTACCGCGGCACGGTGACGTTCACCAGCTCCGATCCCGCGGCGGCGCTCCCCGGTAACTACGTGTACACAGCCGGCGACTCGGGCGTGCACGCGTTCAGTGCCACGCTCAACACGCCCGGCTCCTCGGCGCGCAGCGTCACCGCAACCGACACCGTCAGCAGCAGTATCACCGGTGCCGCGTCAATCCAGGTCGCCGGCGCGACGTCATCGCTGACGGTGCAACTGTCGGCGACGACGTCGGCGATCGGCGCACCCCTCACCGCGACGGTCTCTGCCTTCGATCCCTTCGGCAACCCGGCGATCGGTTACGCGGGGACCGTGCACTTCACGAGCAGCGACGCACAGGCGGCGCTGCCCGCAGACTATACGTTCACCACGAACTCGAGCTGCGGCCAGAACGTGCAGCCCACCGCCGACTGCGGGACGCACGTGTTCAGTGTCACGTTCAACGGCGCGGGGACGCAGTCCGTGACTGCGACCGATACGGTGGCACCGGCGCTGCAGGGCTCGGCGCAGGCGGTTATCCAGCAGCCGGTGCCGGCGGTGACGCAGATCAGCCCGGCCGCGGGACCGATCGCGGGTGGGCAGGCAGTCACCATCACCGGCTCGCAGTTCAGAGACGCTGCCGGCTCGTACCTGACGTCGGACGTGATGGTGGGGAGTGACGACGTTCCCAGCGCCAACGCCTATCCCTGCGCCGCGTCCTGCTTCCAGGCCAACGCCGCCGGCACGTCCATCATGTTGGTGACACCCGCATCATCGAGCGGCCAGGTGCACATCACCGTGAAGACGGAATCGACCGATGCCACAGTTTCCCAGACCAGCACGGCCGGTCCCGCCGACCTGTACACGTATGTACCGAAGCCGACGGTGACGAGCCTGAGCCAGTCCTACGGACCGGCCGCGGGCGGAAACACGATCACGATCAACGGCACCAACTTCAGCGGCGCAGGGTACAGCGCGATATCGGTCAACTTCACCTCTGCGCAGGTGACGCCGTCGTCGGTGACGCCGACATCGCTGACGGTCGCCGTGCCGCAGGGGGTGGCAGGGTCCACAGTCAGCGTCTTCGTCACCACGCCGGGGGGCGACAGCTCGCAGTCGCCTGCCGACTACTACACGTACCTGACGAGCCGGTATGCCGTGTCCAGCACGAACCAATACTTCCTGCACGGAAGCGATGGAAGCACGTGGAGCCCGATCGACCAGACCAACCTGAGCGTCACCTTCACACCCAAGGTCGATTCGACGGTTCAGCTGCTCGGCAACGCGGACCTGTGGACCGGGGCAGCCGGCTTCAATCAGGACATCGGCGTCGAGCTGACACCGAACGGCGGGCCGCCCACCCTGGTGACGTGGAAGGAATCCGGTGGATCCGCGGGGACCTTCTCGCCCAATGCCGCGACCGTGCAAGGAACAACGCCCGTGACGGCCAACACCCAGTACACCGCGACCCTCGTGTGGAAGACGAACACGCCCATGCCTTCCAGCGATTTCATCGCCGCGGGTGCCGGGAGCCCGGGACACTTCTCGCCGACGACGCTGACAGCGCTTCTGTACCCCGATACCGGATCCACCGATTCGATACTGCAGAGCTCTGTGTCGACCCGGCAGTACACGCTCACGGCAAGCGGTGGTGACGACGGCACGGCGTGGCGCGACGTCGATGCGACGGGCCTGAGGTTGAGCATCACACCGCAGAGCAACGCCACCGTCGTGCTCACGGGCAACGCCGACCTCTGGACGTCGACCACGGGTGTCAACCAGGACCTCGGCATCGACGTGAGCCCCGCGTGTGGCAACACCTCGGCGTCACCGGCATCATGGAAGGAGTCGGGCGGATACGGAGGGACGTTCTCGCCGAACGCTGCGTACGTTCAGCTGCGATGCACGATGACTGGCGGCGTCACCTACACGGTGAAGCTTCGCTGGCGCAGCAACCACGCGATGGCATCCGGCCAGCAGATCTGGATCGGCGCCGGCAGCGCACCGACCTTCTCGCCAAGCTCGCTGGATGCGAGCGTCGTCCCGAACAGCCCGACACCTCCGCTTGGTGTGGCGAGCAGCACGCAGTACACGCTCACCGGGACGTCGAGCGACGATGGCACCGGGTGGCGTGCTGTCGACGGAAACCTCCTCTCATTCGCCGTGACGCCAAGCGCGACCTGCCTTGCGCACATCTCCGCCAATGCGGACATGTGGACCTCGGCTGCGGGCGTCAACCAGGATCTCGGCATCGAGGTGACACTACTGGGCCAGGCCGGTGTTCTTGCCGCGTGGAAGGAGTCGGGCGGCTTCGCCGGCACCTTCTCCCCCAACGCCGCTTCGGTACAGACGACCTACGCGATGACGGCCGGCACCACGTACATGGTCACGCTGCAGTGGCGAAGCAATCGCCCACTGCCGCCTGGTGGGGCGATCTGGATCGGCGCGGGCGGGGGGGCGAACTTCTCGCCGACGAGCCTGAACGTCGACCTCGACTGCTGAAGCACCGCTGACGGTATCGCTGCATCCGTGGCTATCAGCGGGTACGGCTGGGACCACCATCACGGTGTCGCGTGCTGACGAACTCCGCGCCTCGGAAAAATCTCTGCTGCGCGTAGCTCCGGTATCGCCTGCTCCGGTACCACGGTCGGAGACGAACGAGGATCGGTGGTCGCCCTCGATACAGCGCGACCGCGGTGACCGCGTCCAGCTGCCGCAAGGCGTCCGGCGTCGCCAGGTTGTCGTTCCGGATCGAGTACGAGCGGCTGACATGGCCGTCGCCGCCGCGACTGACCTGCACGTCTGTCACCGCGTGACGACCGACCAGGCGAGACAGCAGGTCGACTGTCTCGGGGTCGCTGATGCCCGGGAGGATCAGCTTGGCCGGATGATTGTTGAGGATCGAGTGCGCCCGGTCTGGTCCGTACCGGGCGCGCAGCTGCGACAGGTCCTGGACGATCGACAACAGGAGCACGCCGCGCCCGGCGCCTAGCGACGCCAGCGCGGGCAGATCCTCGATCGGGACGACATTCGCGAGCTCATCGAGAAAGAGCCCAAGGTCCGAACGCAACCGGCCGTGCGGCGACGCCTCCGCGACCGCGTACGCCTCCGTCACCACGGTCATGAGTATTCCGACGAACAGGCTGGCGATTCGCTCCGGCGCCAAGCGCGGCGTGCAGAGATACAGCGTCCCATTGCGTTCGAGAAACGTGCGAGGCTCGAAACGGCTGGTCATGGCGGACGCCGCCACGGCACGCTCGTTGAACACATTGAAGATCCGCATCACAGTTGAGAACACCGTTCCGCGCTCGCGCTCAGGCCGCTGATCGATCGACGCGACCATCGTCAGCGCGCGTGAAGCGTCGTCGGCGCGGGGATTGTCCGGGTCGTGCACGATCTCATCCAGGAGGCCGGACGGCGTGATGAGGTCGAAGCCGTGGATCCAGATGTGCACGTCAACGACCGTGAGCCCGGTGGACGCAGCCGCAAACAGGAGCGGTGCGATCAACAGCTTGCCCGACTCCGCCCAGTGTGCCCAGTCGTTGTCGCCGCGACTCGTTCCCTGCTGGAGCCCCGCACACAACCATGCGGCCACCATCCACGCGCGATCGAGGTCCTCGCAGCCGACGAGCGGAGACCAGCTCACTGATGCGTACTGCTCAGCGGTCTCGCCGGTGGGGTCGTAGACGAACACCGGCCCGCGTCGTTGCCGGTGGGCAGCGGTGAGAGCGAGCAGCTCCCCCTTTGTGCTCGTCACCACCGCGGGCCCTCGCCACTCCAACAGGTTCGGGACGACGAGGCAGGTTGTCTTGCCGGAGCGGGTGGGCCCGACCACGAGGACACTGGTCTCGCGCTCGGTGAGAATCAGCCGGCGACGCGCAGCGCCGAGGATGAACCGGCCGTCTCGTGCTCGCAAGGACAGCAAGCCGTGCAGGTCAGGTCCGCGCGCCCAGCGCGAGACGCTCCGCAGCCGCCGCCCGGGTCCGGCGAACCTCGACCCGCGGCGCGGCGCCGCGCGAATCGCCGTGATGGTCACCACACTCGCGACCGCGAGCATCAGCCCGAACAGCGCAGGCCAGAACAAGGCGGTCCGCGTGTGCGGACCGGCGCCGACCAGGTCCCACGGGGCAAAGCCACCGTCACGCACGCGCGCGGCGATCCGAGCAGGGTCGACGAATCCGACCGGGCTCTCGCTCGGATGACCGCCGGCAAGCCACGCCGCCGCACTGAGCAGACTCCACGAGCCGAGCCAGAGCCCGGCCAGTATCAGCACGAACCAGAGCTCGGCGCGCGTGCTCCGCGGCGGTGCCGACACCGGGCGCGACATGCTGCGACCAGTGTCAGCCGGAGCGGTGGACACGCCGCGGACGTCCGGCGTCAGTGCGCGAGCGGCAGGGGAATCGGGATGACGGTCTGCCCCGAGGGAACCACGAACTGCGCCGACTCACCGTCCGAGTACGTGCGCCGCCACACCCGTGTTCCGGGATCGAACGAATCCAGCGAGGTGATCCGTGCGCTCCCCACAGAGAACGCGCAGCGCTCGGTCAGCGCCGCGCTGTGTCCGGCAACCTGCGTGCATCCTCCCGAAGCGCGAACGCCGCTCAGCATCGCCGAGCCCGCAGAGCGCGCCGTCGCTGACGCGCTCGAGAGGAGAATCACCGCGGCTCCGCCGTACATCGTGTATCCGGGTACGGGCGACTCGGTCTCGCGCGTGAGCGCCACAGTGCCGAGGTAGGCATGCGACGCGTCGGCGTACACCGGCACCGTGCGCGGCGCGGTTGATATGAGCACACCCGTCGCCGCGCAGAGCAGCGCCCCGGATGTCAGCAGCGCGGTGCTGTTCCGCCACCACGTCCGGATCCACGGTGACACCGCACGGTGTGAGGGCGCGAAGTCGGCGAGCGGTATCGCCAGATACTGGGTGGCGCGCCGGAACGAGCTCGCGCCTCGAGGGGGCTCCGGCCCCTCGGCGTCGTTCATGCCGGAGCGCCGCAGACCACCGAGAGATCGGTCACCTGACACGGCTGCACCGACAGCGAGAGCTGCATGCGGATGCGCCGGCGCGGCACCGGGAGCAGCCGGTCGCCCGACTGCAGCATCGAGCGGTCTTCGAACTCGACCCACGCCTGGATGAGGCTGCCCGCGTCGAGGAGATCGCCATCGACGCGGAGCTCTCCGTGCGAACCGAAGTCGGGACGCAGGGCGCCGCCGGATCCGAGGAATGGCTCGAGCGCCGCACGGATTCGAAGCACGAGATCTTGCGTGGCACAGCGTTCAAGATGCGGCTCGTGACCGGCCATCAGACGCCCCAACCCGAAGACAAACTCCTCGACCGCGCAGCGACACTCGGTCAAGCGGCGCTCGCGAATCTCATCCGCCTCGTCGTGCGCGCGCCGTTTGGCCGGGCGCTGCCCGAGAGTCACGGGCCCACGCCGGCTGCGAGCACGACCGCCTGTGTCAGCGCGCGGTACGCGTTGCGCAGACGGCGCGACACCGAGTCCAGTGGGACGCCCGCCATCCCCGCGTAGCGCACGTTGTCTGCCTCGTCGGGTAGCTCGATGATGGAGCGCGCCCGCAGCGCGATGGCGTCGACATACCGCCGCGTCAGCGGGTGTTCGCGATGCCGTCGCGCTCGCGGCGCGATGTACGCGACCACCGCGGGCGGCAGGTCGGCAAGCTCGAGGTAGTCGAGCACGCCGTTGAAATCCTGCTTGGACCACGCGGTGGGCAGCACGACGGCGTCTGCCAGCTCGAGCCAGTACGCGGCTGCCGCCGCCTCCGGCCCGCCGGTGGGATCCGGAAGCCGGTTGCTCAGATCGATCACCGAAACCGTGAAGCTCCGGCGCAGGTGCTCGGCCAGTAGCCGGATATCGTGCCGCGAATACTCCGAGGAGTCGCGTGATTCCGGAAAACACGCGAGTGCAGGCGTGGTGGCGAACACCGGCCGCGGCGGTTCGAGGTTGGCGGACAGCGCGGCGATGGTGTCGCGGACCGTTGCGGCTCCCATCGGCAGATTGAGCACACCCCACGCGTCGGGATTCGCCACGTTGGCGTCGACCACCGCCGCCTTGTGACCGACTGCGTCCAGCACGGAGCCGGCAACTCCGCCCTTGGTGACCATGTCCACCAGGAAGCTTCCGCCGCTCTCGCGATGCTCCATCATCTTGTGAACGCCGGAAATTGCCACTGCTGACGGAATCAGGAACTGCGCGCTCGTGAGCAGTGGCCCCGCGACGTTGTCGAGCACGGGGCGCGAGAGCACATCCGACGCCGCATTCGGCGCGGTGGCTGCGAGCACGAGCGCGTGGGCGACGAACACAACTGCATGAGCCAGCATGCGTGGCCTCCTCCGTGACCTTCCTGGCCGGTGGCCCGGCCCTGCCGCGGGCTGAACTCTAGGTTCGCTGCGCGGACGCGCCGGGGACAAACGCCGCAGTCGGTTGTGCGACGTTCGTACTCACCAGCGCTTGGACCGCGCTGACGATCATGTCGACACAGGCTTCGAGCGGGATCTGTGTCGTGTCGAGCACCAGCTGATAGAGCCGCGGGTCGTGCAGATCCACGCCGTACAGCGCGCGCATGTATGCGGCGCGGGCGCGGTCGGTCTGCCAGAGCAGCCGGTGCACGTCGTTTTCCGGGACGCCGTGGGCCACGGCAAGCGCGATGCGTCCGTCCTCATCGCCATCGAGGCGCACGTCCAGCACCCCGGGCCGGTCGCGCAACACGACCATGCCGCCGCGCCCGAGGAACACGCCGCCGGTGCGGTCGGCCATCTCGTGCATCACGGCAGACGTTGCGTCGCGGATCGTTGCCTCGGCCGGTTCCTGCTGGACAGGGGGCGGCTCCTGAAGGCCGAACTCCGGAAGCACATCCACCTGGCCGGCGAGGATGCGCGCCACGCCCGATTCCACATTCTCGTCCTGCTCCAGCGCCTCGCTGAGCGGTGCGTGCAGGAGTTCGGCGACGCGCATCGGGATGGCTCGATCAACAAACGGCACGCCGAGGCGCTCGGCGACGCGCGGGCCGATCTCACCGCCGAGCGCGCCGAACGACGACGAAATTGTGACGACGGGCCTGCGCGGGGAGTGCGCAGTGGCCGGCGCGACCACCGGTGGCCGGAGCGCCGCCGTGCGCTCGATTCGCGCGGCTGCGAAGCGCGGCAGCCGGCCGCTGCGCAGATATGACGCCACCGCGGCGATCAGCATCGCGACCGTCGAGAAGTAGAAGGCCAGGTGCATGCCGCTGATGAACGGCCCACTGATCAGCGAGGGGAAGAAGCTGTTGCTCGTGATGGCGGCGGATGTCGGTTCCGGTAGCTGTGTCAGCGCCGGCCCGAGCAGCGTGCGCACCGGGTTGTAGCCGAGAAACGCGGCGAAGAGGCTTCCCACGGGTGGCAGGTTGGCGATGCCCGACGCGACGTGCGCCGGCACACCGTGCTGCGTGAGCCCGTTGAACAGCGTGCGTGGGAGGGAGTTGCTGAGCCCGGCGATCATCAGCGAGAAGAAGATGCCGATCGACAGCGTCATGCCGGAGTTCTGAAAGGTCGAGAGCATGCCCGCGGCGACGCCGCGGCGATCCGCGGGCACCGAGTTCATGACCCCGGCGGTGTTCGGTGAGACGAACATGCCCATCGCGAGGCCATTTGTGAACAGCAACAGCGCGAAGGGCGTGTACGCGAAGTCGGCCGGCAACACGGTGAGCAATCCGAATGTCAGCGCCGCGAGCAGCATCCCTGCAGTCGAGAACAGGCGCTGCCCGAAGCGGTCGGAGAGGTAGCCGGAGACCGGGCCGCCGACCAGGAACCCGCCGGTGAGCGGCAGCATGAAGATGGCCGCCCAGAAGGGCGTCTGCTCAAACGAGTACCCGTGGAGCGGCAGCCAGATCCCCTGCAGCCAGATGATCACCATGAACATCAGGCCGCCGCGTCCCACCGCGGAGAGCAGCGCAGCCAGGGTGCCGAACGTGAACCCGCGGTTGCGGAAGAGGTCGATGCGGAACATCGGCGACTCCACATGCCGTTCGATGACGACAAATGCGACGAGCAGCAGCACGCCTCCGATGAGCTCGGTGAGCACGGTCGGATTGGTCCAGCCCATCGTGTTGCCGCCGTACGGCTGGATGCCGTACGTGATGCTCACCAGCACGGCGATGAGCCCCACCGCGAACGTGATGTTCCCCGCCCAGTCGATGCTCGCGCGACGCACGATGCCGATCTCGCGCAGCTTGAGAAAGGCCCACACCGTGCCGAACAGTCCCACCGGGACCGAGACCAGAAAGATGACGTGCCAGTCGGTGGTGGAGAGCAGGCCGCCGATGACCAGGCCGAGGAACGACCCCGAGATCGCGGCCACCGCGTTGATGCCGAGCGCCATGCCGCGCTCGTTCTCGGGAAACGCGTCGGTGATGATCGCCGTCGCATTGGCGAAGAGCATCGCGCCGCCGACACCCTGGATCAACCGGAAGAAGATGAGCGCGAGCGCCGCGGCCGGCCCGGTGAAGAACACCACCGACAGCAGGATCGAGCCGACGGTGAAGACGAGAAAGCCGAGGTTGTACATGCGCACTCGGCCGAACATGTCGCCGATGCGGCCGAGGCTCACCACCAGCACGGCAGTGACCACCATGTATCCCATCAGCATCCAGAGGAGGTAGCTGACGTTGCCCGGCTCGAGCGGGTTGAGGTTGATGCCGCGGAAGATCGCGGGCAGCGAGATGAGGACGATCGAGCTGTTGATCGTCGCCATCAGCATGCCGATGGTCGTGTTGGAGAGCGCGACCCACTTGTAGTGCCGCCCCACCGCTGCCCCTCCCCGCAGGGCTCTGTCAGGCAGCGGCGCTGTCTTTCGCGCGCTGAGCGCGCCGGCGGCGGATGCTCTCGAGGTCGGGCGCACCCGACCGGTGCCGCTTCAGCTCTGCGAAGTTGCGGTTGCGGGTGAGCCACGTGAAATGGCGCCACAGCTCCACGGCCTCGGCGTCGTCCGGCACCTCGACGATGATCGGCCCGAACATCACGTCGCCGCCGGCGAGCACGATGGTCGGGACGCCGAACGCACGGTGTTCCTCGGAGACCGCGTCGTGCTCGGCGAGCACCGCGTCCCAGGACGCAGGGTCGGCGAGCACGCCGGCCGCGAGGTTCGCGTCGACGCCGGCCGCGGCGAGCGCCTCGCGCAACGCCTCGGGGTCGTCGGCGGCTCTGCCCTGCTCGTGCACAGCGCCGGCGATCGCCGCGTAGAAATTGCCCGCGGCCTGATGTCCCGCGACTTCGCGAACGGCGACGAGCAGGCGCAGCGCGGGCGCCGAACCGGAGTCCGGCGCCCGTCGACCGTCATCGCCCTTGTTGACGACCTCCAGCGAGAAGGGCCTCCAGTCGATGGCCACCTCGCCCAGCGCCTCCAGGCGCCGCGCCCAGCGCGACGTCTGATAGCACCACGGGCGTCGGGGGTCGACGTAGAAGTGGATCTCCTCTGGTGCCACTGCCATGCGGGTTCCTCAGGATGCCCTCGACGCTTCGGCCTCAGCCTCAGCCGAAACCGCCGCCGCTTCCTTGGTCTCCACCAGCTGGCCGTCGATCTCGAGCTTGATCTTGTCGCCGACCAACAGGCCGCCGTTGCCCAGCGGCACGTTCCAGGTCAGGCCGAAGTCCGAGCGGTTGATGGAGCCGGTCAGCGAGCCGCCGACCTTGGTGTTGCCGAATGGATCGGCAGCGGTGCCGCCGTGCTCGTAGGTCAGGCTGATCGGCCGCGTCTGGCCGCGTACCGTGAGCTCGCCGTCGACCTTGTACTGGTCGTCGCCGAGGTGCTCGACGCTGTTCGCGGTGAACGTGATCGCCGGGAAGTTCTCGACGTCCAGAAAGTCCTTGCTGCGAAGGTGAATGTCGCGCTGCTCGTTGCCGGTGTTGAGGCTCGCGGCATCGATGGTGACGGTGCCCCGCGCGGTGGTCGGGTCGTTGGGGTCGTCGAGCTCGACGTCACCGCTGACCTTGGTGAAGAGGCCGCGCACCGTGGCAAGACCCAGGTGCTTGGCGCTGAAACTGACGCTCGTGTGGTTCGGATCAAGGTCCCAAGCCATTTCTTTCTTTTTCGCCTCGTTGGTCCCGGCTGCCCCCGGGCGGGGCCGGTGCTTACCGGACATAGCGTAGTATTCCACATAGTGCTATAATTAGTCAAGTGATGAAGGAAACAACCCAAACCCGTCAGGAGGGGGTACACTCTCCGCCAGTCATGGAGCCGGCTGGGGGGTATTGCCCGGTCTACGACGCGATCTCGGTGTTGCAGGAGAAGTGGACCCTGCACATCGTGCGCGCACTGCTCCGCGGCCCGCTTGGTTTCAACGAGCTGGGGCGCGCCGTCGGGGGCTGCAACCCCGCCACCCTGAAGACGCGGCTCGACCGTCTCGAGGAGCTCGGGCTCGTCACGCGCGACGTCCACTCGTACATGCCGCCGCGGACCTCATACCAGCTGGCTGAGGCCGGCGAGGCGTTGCAGCGGGTGATCGACGCCATCGACGAATGGGCCCGAAGCCACCTGCCGCCGTCGCCGCACCGGCGGGCCGAGATGGCACAGATGGCGGCCCTGCCCCAGGTGCAGGCCTCGTAGGTCGGCACCCCGCCGCACCGTCGCCTCTAGCATCGCCTCGTGACCGCGGTCGAGCCGGAGAGCGCCGTCACCGTCGCACCGACGGCGACGCGTCGGTCACTGCCGGTCGTCGTGTTCATCGCCGGCGCCTCGTCGCTGGCCATCGAGATCTGCGCGTCGCGGCTGCTCGCTCCGTATTTCGGCAACAGCACCGTCGTGTGGGCCAACGTCATCGGCCTGATCCTCATCTACCTGTCCGTGGGGTACTGGCTGGGCGGCCGGCTCGCGGATCGCCACCCGACGCCACGCGCGCTCGGCGTGGTGCTGCTGCTCGCCGCAGCGTCGATCGCGGTCCTGCCGTTCATCGCCCAGCCGTTTCTGAACCTTGCCGTGCGGGGGCTCAACGCGCTGAGCGTCGGTGTGGTCATCGGCTCCTTCTTCTCGACGCTCCTCCTCTTCGCCGTGCCGGTGTCACTGCTCGGGATGGTGTCGCCGTTCGCACTGCGCCTCTCGCTGCCCGATGTGTCGCGTGCGGGACGCACCAGCGGTCGCCTATCCTCGCTGGCGACGATCGGTGCCATCGCAGGCACGTTCGGTGCAGCGCTGCTGCTCATCCCGGCGATCGGCACGCAGCGAACGATGCTCACCGCGGCGCTGGCAACGGCGCTGGCCACGCTGCCACTGCTGATCCGTCCTGCCGTGCTGCTCGCTGCGGTGGTTGCCGGCCTGCTCGCGATCCCGCCGGCGTCCCCCAAACCCGAGGCAGGCACCATCGCCGAGCGTGAGGACGCGTATCAGTTCGTGCAGGTGCTGCGTGAGGGCGACGGCAAGATCGTGA
>JAFALX010000438.1 GCA_019234035.1 Candidatus Dormiibacterota bacterium
CTCGGCCGGGAGGCGGAGCCGATCATGGCGAGCGGCAAGCTGATCCCCGACGACCTGGTCGTCCGCGTCATCGAGGTGCGGCTCGACGATCCCGACGCCCGTGATGGCGCGCTGCTCGACGGCTTTCCGCGCACGGTCCCGCAGGCGCAGGCGCTCGATGCCATGCTGCAGCGCAAGGGCCGCGCCGTTGACGTGGTGCTCGCGCTGCAGGTGAGCGACCGGGAGCTCCGCCGGCGCGTGAAGCACCGCGCGGACGTGGAGGGCCGCGCCGACGACACCATGACTGCCTTCGCCGAGCGCCTGCGTGTGTATCGCACCGAGACCGCGCCCGTGCTCGACCACTACCGCGCCACCGCAACGCGCATCGTCGAGGTTGACGGTGTCGGCGACATCGACGCCGTCACCGAGCGCATCGCCAAGGCGCTCACCCTCGACGGCGCGAGAGCATCGGTGTGAGCGTGACCACCCGCGTGGAGAGCTTCCGGCTCAAGCGGCCGCAGGAGATCGACAAGATGCGCGTCGCCGGCAGGATCCTGGGCGCGTGCCTGTCGGAGGTCGCCGCCGCCGTCAAACCGGGCCTCACCACGCTCGACCTGGACAAGGTGGCCGAGACCTTCATCCGCGACCACGGCGCGATCCCCGGCTTCATCGGCTACAACGGGTTCCCCAACTCGATCTGCATCTCCGTCAACGACGAGGTGGTGCACGGGATCCCGGGCAAGCGCGTGCTGCAGGAGGGTGACCTGGTGTCGCTCGATTGCGGGGTGATCATCGACGGCTGGTGGTCGGACAGCGGCTACTCGGTGGCGTGCGGCGAGGCCTCGCCGGAGGTGCTGCGCCTGATCGACGTCACGAGCCAGGCGCTGGAGCGCGGGATCGCCATGGCGCGCCCGGGCAACCACATCAGCGACATCGGTCATGCCGTGCAGACGTTCGTGGAGGGCGAGGGATTCTCGGTGGTGCGGCAGTTCGTCGGCCACGGCATCGGCCGCGACATGCACGAGCCGCCCCAGGTGCCCAACTACGGGCGCCCAGGGTTCGGCAACGTCCTCAAGCCGGGATACGTGCTGGCCATCGAGCCGATGGTCAACGCCGGCCGGCCCGAGGTCCACATCATCGACGACCAGTGGACGGTGGTCACCGACGATCGCCGTCTCAGCAGCTACGCCGAGCACACGGTCGCGGTGACCGAGCACGGCCCGGAGGTGCTGACGCGGCGGCCGGACGAGCGGGTCGAGGCGGGAGCCGCCTGAGCCATGGCCTGCTTCAGATTTCTGGATGCCGGTATACTCGTTCGGCCGGTAACGATCCGATCGGATTTCGCGCGCCCTGCGGCGCCCGCCGATCCCGCCGTCGCCCGGCCCGGCGAAGCAACGGCTGCTTCGCCGTCAGAGACCACGGAGTAGGTGACGACCTCGACATGAAAGTCCGGGCATCGGTCAAGAAGATGTGCGAGCACTGCAAGATCATCAAGCGGCACGGCGCCGTCCGGGTGATATGCGAAAACCCCAAGCACAAGCAAAGGCAGGGGTAGACGAGTGGCGCGCATAGCCGGCGTCGACATCCCGCGCGACAAGCGCGTGGAGATTGCGCTCACCTATATCTACGGCATCGGCCCGACCACCTCGAAGCGCATGCTCGCCCTCTCCGGCATCTCGCCGGACACCCGGGTGCGGGACCTCAACGACGCCCAGGTCGGCAAGCTGCGCGACGTCATCGCCAAGCAGCTGCAGGGCCGTGTCGAAGGTGATCTGCGCCGGCAGATCGCGCTGAACATCAAGCGGCTGATGGAGATCGGCACGTATCGCGGCCTCCGTCACCGCCGCGGTCTTCCGGTGCGCGGCCAGCGCACGCGAACCAATGCACGCACACGACGCGGGCCAAAGAAGACTGTTGGCGTGCGCAGGAAGAAGGGCAAGTGACGCCGTTCATTTCCGCCCAGCTCGGTGTCGGCTCCTGCGCCGGCTCAGTCATGCACTCGAGTGCACTCCTTCGCCGTACTCGTCGCCTCCTTGATCTGAGCGGCCTGAACGGCGTCATCCGTCACAAGTAATGGCCAAGAAGAAGAAGGTCGTACGAACCCGGCGCCGCGAGCGCAAGAACATCGCGGTGGGCCACGCCCACGTGCTGGCGACGTTCAACAACACGATCGTCAGCCTCACCGATCCAACCGGCAACGTGATCGCGTGGGGCTCCGCCGGCGCGCAGGGCTTCAAGGGCTCGCGCAAGAGCACGCCGTTCGCCGCGCAGGTGACGGCGGAAGCGGCGGCGCGCAAGGCGATGGAACACGGGCTGCGCCAGGTCGAGATCTTCGTCAAGGGACCGGGCGCCGGTCGCGAGGCCGCGATTCGCAGCCTGCAGGCGTCGGGCCTCGATGTCACCGCCATCTCGGACGTGACCCCGATTCCGCACAACGGCTGCCGCCCGCCGAAGCGGCGCAGGGTGTAGGCGCGACATGGCCAATCAGTCCGGTCCCGTCTGCCGCCTCTGCCGGCGCGAGGGCGCGAAGCTGTACCTCAAGGGTCAGAAGTGCATCACCAACTGCGTGTTCGACAAGCGCAGTGGACTGCTCCCTGGACAGCACGGGCTTGCGCGCCGGCGCAAGGCGAGTGACTACGGCATCCAGCTGCGTGCCAAGCAGCGCGCGCGCCGGCTGTACGGAGTCCTCGAGACGCAGTTCCAGCACTACTTCGAGCGCGCGGAGCGCAGTGACGGTGTCACCGGGACTGTGCTGCTGCAGCATCTCGAGCGGCGTCTGGACAACGTCGTGTACCGCCTCGGCTTTGCCGCATCACGGCGCGAGGGCCGGCAGCTGGTGACGCACCGTCACTTCATGGTGAACGGCAGGACCGTCAACGTTCCGTCGGCGCAGGTGCGCCCCGGCGACGTCATCGAGGTTCGTGAGAAGAGCCGCAAGATGCTGCCGGTCGAGAACGCGCAGAACCTCCTCGCGAACCGCTCCGTCCCTGACTGGCTGTCGCTGGACGCGACCGCGCTCAAGGGCACCGTCGTGCGGCTTCCGGAACGTCAGGAGATGGAACAGGCGGTGGATGAACAACTTATCGTCGAGTACTACTCCAGATAGATGAATACCCATTTGGCTCGCGACGCTCAGGCCGTCCAGATCAGGGAGGCGGCGAGTAAGGCGAGGGAGTGGACTGGCGTCCATGACCGAGCCGACGGAGCCGCCGACACAGAACTGGGCGGAGATGAGTGTCGCCGACCCATACCGAGGATTCACGAACATGGCTGTTGATCTGATCGCAACCCCTACTGTCAAGGAAGTTCTGACCCGCGCCGACTACGGCAAGTTCGAGATCGAACCCCTCGAGCCTGGATTCGGCACCACGCTCGGCAACTCGCTGCGCCGCGTGCTGCTGTCGTCGCTCCCCGGGGCGGCGATCACCTCGGTGTCGATCGAGGGCATCGCGCACGAGTTCAGCGCCATCGAGCACGTCAAGGAAGACGTCACCGAGATCCTGCTGAACATCAAGGAGATCAACGTGGTCTCGCACAGCCAGGATCCCGTGCGGCTGTCGCTCGACGTGCGCGGTCCCAAGGACGTCACCGCCGGGGACATCGAGACGCCGAGCGACGTCGAGATCGCCAACCCCGACCATCACATCGCGACCCTCGACTCGCCCAAGGCGCAGCTGCGCATGGACCTCATGGTCGAGCAGGGCAAGGGCTACGTCACGGCTGAGCAGAACAAGAAGGACGGCCAGCCGATCGGCGTGATCCGCCTCGATGCGATCTACACGCCGGTTCGCAAGGCCAACTTCTTCGTCGAGAAGACGCGCGTCGGCCAGGAGACGGAGTGGGACAAGCTCGTCGTCGAGGTGTGGACCAACGGCACGATCGCCCCGGTGGAGGCCGTCAGCCGCGCCGCGGGGCTGTTCACCGAGCACCTCGAGCTGTTCGTGCGGTTCGGTGACAACCTGGTCGCCCCGCAGGTGCGGCAGACACGCGGCAATGATCTGCCGAGCCGGCTCGCCGACGTGCCCATCGAGGAGCTCGATCTCTCGGTGCGTGCGCTCAACTGCCTGAAGGCCAACGACATCACCCGCGTGGGTCAGCTCGTCGGCATGAAGCAGGAGGAGCTGCTCACGCTGCGCAACTTCGGCCAGAAGTCACTGGACGAGATCAAGGAGAAGCTCACCCAGCGCGGCTTCGTCACCGATGAGGAGCTGGAGACGCTGTTCCAGCCGATGGGGCACTGAGCGAGGACGTATGCGTCATCGGGTCGCCGGTCGCAAGTTCGGGCGCAGCGCCGCGCATCGCCAGGCGAT
>JAFALX010000002.1 GCA_019234035.1 Candidatus Dormiibacterota bacterium
GCCAGAGCATCGCGTTCCGGTTGCGTGACGTGCGTATCGCCGGCGAACGCCTGCGGGTCCCAGACATCCGCGTCGGTGGGTGCGACGTTGAAGTCGCCGCACGCGACCAGCAGCTGCGGCCGCTGCATCTCCTTCGCCAGCACGTCGCGCAGTGACGCGAGCCAGCGCAGCTTGTACTGGTAGTGCGGGTTGTCCAGCGCGCGGCCGTTGGGGATGTAGAGCGACCACACGCGCAGCGGCCCGCACGTCGCGCCGATGGCGCGCGCCTCGCGCTTTCCCTCCCACCCGTCGTCTCCGTCGAGCCCGACGCACACGTCGCTCACGCCCGCGCGCGACAGAATCGCGACCCCGTTCCAAGGGCCCTCGCCGGCGGCGACGGCCTCGTATCCCAAGCCGGAGAACTCGAGGCGCGGCAGCTTCTCGTCAGCGATCTTGGTCTCCTGCAGGCAGACCACGTCCGGCTTCAGCCGCTCGAGCCATTCGAGCAGCCGCGGCATGCGCGGGATGATCGAGTTGACGTTCCACGTGGCCAGCACGAACCGCGTCACTCCGCCACCCTCGCCGGCCGGACGCGCTGCACCGCCTCTATCGCCGTCCGGTTCTCGAGCGACGACAGATCCCCGGGATCGCGGCCCAGATACACGGCACGCACGACGCGGCGCAGCACCTTGGCGTTGCGTGTTTTGGGCAGCTCTGCCACGATCTCGACGGCCTTGGGACGAAGCGCACGGCCGAGCTCGTCGGCGACACGGCGGCTCAGCTCGTGGCGAAGTTCCGGCGTGTCGTCGACACCCGGCTTCAGCACGACGAACGCCACCAGCGCCTCCCCCTTCACCTCGTCGGGGACGCCGACCGCCGCCGCCTCGGCCACCGCGGGGTGCGACACGAGCGCCGACTCCACCTCGGCCGGTCCCAGCCGCTTGCCCGCCACCTTGATCGTGTCGTCGCTGCGGCCGCGCACGTACCAGAGCCCGGCGTCGTCGATCTCCACCCAGTCGCCGTGCACCCACACGTCGGGCCAGCGCGACCAGTAGGTCTCGAGGTAGCGGCCGGGGTCGCGCCAGAACCCCTGCGTCATTCCCGGCCACGGCGCCAGCAGCACCAGCTCACCGACCTCGCCGCGCACCGGCCGGCCCTGCTCGTCCCAGACGTCGGCAACCATGCCGGGAACCGGGCCGGCGAAGGCGCCGGGACGCAACGGCGTCAGCATGTTGCCGCCGAGAATGCCGCCGCTGATCTCGGTGCCGCCCGAGTAGTTGATGATCGGCAGCCGCGACCCGCCCACGGTCTCGAAGAACCACATCCAGGGCCCGAGATTCCACGGCTCGCCCGTGGAACCCAGCACGCGGAGGGAGGACAGGTCGTGCGCACGCACGGGTGCTGTGCCGTGTCGCATCAACGCACGGACGACGGTGGGTGCGATGCCGAGCACGCTGACGTGGTGACGCTGCACCACGTCCCAGAGCCGGTCGGGGGCCGGGAAATCGGGGACGCCCTCGAACAGCACCAGCGTCGCGCCGAGCGACAGCGCGCCGCAGATCGCCCAGGGCCCCATCATCCAGCCGATGTCGGTGTACCAGAGCAGGCGGTCGCCGGCGCCGAGGTCGAAGCAGTGCGCCATGTCCTGCATCGCCTTGATCGGGAAGCCCCCGTGCACGTGCACGGTGCCCTTCGGCCGTCCGGTCGTGCCGCTCGTGTAGATGATCATGAACGGGTCGTCGGCGGCGGTGTCCGCGACGTCATACGTTGGTGCCACCTTCTGCAGCAACGTGGCATAGTCCACGTCGCGCGAGCCCGCATCGGCGGCTCCCGTTGCGGCCTGCGCTTCGGCTTCGCGACGGCGTACGACCAGCACATGGCGCAGCTCGGGCAGCTGCGCGGCCGCCTCGTCCGCGACCGCCTTCATGTCGACCCACGCGCCGCGGCGCATGAACCCGTCGGCGATGCAGAGCACGCGTGCGTCGCAGTCCTGCAGCCGCGACACGATCGCCCCCGCGCCGTACCCGCTGAACAGCGGGACCACGAGCGCGCCGAGCTGCGCACAGGCGACGAAGAGCGCAACGCACTCCGGCGACATCGGGAGGCACAGCCCCACCGCGTCGCCGCCGCCCACGCCGAGCTCACGCAGCGCCGCGGCGGCTCGCGCAGTCTCGAGCGCCAGCTCCTCGCAGGTCAGCTCGCGCGTCGCGCCCGAGTCGTCCTCCCAGACCAGCGCCGTACGGTCCGGCGTGCGCACGGCCCAGCGGTGCACGGCCTCGAACGCCAGGTTCACTCGCGCCCCGATCCAGAAGCGCGTCCACGGCAGCCCTTGCGAGCGGTCCATCACCGCGTCGTACGGCCGCGCCCACTCCACGCCGATGTCGTCGACCATCGCCGCCCAGAACCGTTCGGGAAACTTGCGCGCCAGCTCGTGCAGCGCGCGAAGATCCTCCACCTCGAGCGTGCGCATGAAGCGTGCAAGCCTCGACCCCTCCGCCTGCTCCGCGCTCGGCGTCCACGCGAACCCGATGCCGGGTTCGGTCACCGCATCACCGCTCACGCGTGCGTACTCCGCGCCCTCAGGTATCGATCGCCGCCATGTCCCAGTGGCGGACGCCGCGCACCTCCGCCGCGGGAATTGCCGCGTCGAGCCGCTCCATGTCGTGCTCGGTGAGCTCGATGTCCGCCGCCGCGGCGTTCTCCTCCACGCGCGACCGCCGCTTGGTCCCGGGGATGGGCACGATGTCGCCGCCCTTGGCCAGCACCCACGCCAGCGCGAGCTGCGCCGCGGTGACGCCCTTCTCCGCCGCGATGGCAGCCACCTGCTCCGCGAGCACCACGTTGCTCGCAAGGTTCTCGTCGCGGAATCGCGGGAAGCGCTCGCGGCGCACATCGCCGGCCGGCAGATCGGCGACCGAATGCACGCTCCCGGCGAGCAGCCCGCGACCCAGCGGGCTGTACGCGACAAACCCGATGCCGAGCTCGCGCAGCAGCGGGAGCACCTCGGCCTCGACATCGCGCGCGAACAGTGAGTACTCCGACTGCACCGCGGAGATCGGGTGCACCGCGTGGGCAGCACGGATCGTGTCCATCCCCATCTCGCTGATGCCCAGGAAACGCACCTTGCCCGCCTGCACCAGCTCCGCCATCGCGCCCACGGTCTCCGTCACCGGGACCGTGCGGTCGAGACGGTGCTGGTAGTAGAGATCGATGACGTCGATGCCGAGCCGCTGCAGCGACGCATCGCACGCGGCGCGCACGTACTCGGGGCGGCCGTTGATCCGCTGCGTGCCATCGGGCATGCGCTCGAAGCCGAACTTGGTGGCGACCTGGCACTCGTCTCGATGCCCCGCGATGGCGCGCCCGACCAGCACCTCGTTGGTGTGCGGTCCATACGCGTCGGCGGTGTCGAGCAGTGTCACGCCGAGCTCGAGCGCGCGATGGATGGTCGCGATCGACTCGTGCTCGTCGCGCTCTGCGCTCGTGCCGTACGAGTCGGACATGCCCATGCACCCGAGCCCGATCGCGGAGACCTCGAGCCCCTGCGAGCCCAGCGTGCGGCGACCGACGGTCATGCTTCCTCCCTCGTGATGCGGCGTTCATCAGCGGACTTCCCGATGATCAGACGCACCGGCCGATCGTAGAAGAAGTAGTTGAACGCCCAGCTGACGAACACGATGATGCGGCTGCGGAAGCCGACAAGGTACAGCAGGTGGACGAAGACCCACATGAGCCAGCCGATGAGCCCGTCGATCTTGACCGGCCCGAGCTGCACCACCGCCGCGCCGCGGCCCACGGTGGCCATGGTGCCCTTGTCGAAGTAGCGAAAGGTCGGATCGGGCTTGCCCTGCAGGCGAGCCGCGATCAGCTTCGCGATGTGCCTGCCCTGCTGGATGGCGACAGGGGCGAGCATGGGGAGCGGCTCTCCCTTCACGGTGAGCTCCGCTGCGTCACCGATCACGAAGACATCCTCGTGGCCGGCGACGTTCAGTGCCCGCGTGATGGGCACGCGGCCGAGGCTCATTGGCTCCACGCCCAGCATCGCCGCCACCGGCGTGGCGCGCACTCCCGCAGTCCACACGATGGTCTCCGCCTCGATGCGCTGGCCGTTGTCGAGCACCACCGTCGCGCCCTCGACATCCTTGACGAGGCGGCCGGTCATGATCTCGACACCCATGCGCTTGAGACGCCGTGACGCGTCCTTGCCGAGACGCTTCGCGAAGTTGCCGAGGACGCGATCCGATCCCTCGATGAGGATGACGCGCGCCTGGTGGACGTCGAGACGCGGGAAGTCATGCGGCAGCACGTGACGGATGAGCTCGGCGAGCGCACCGGAGTACTCGACGCCCGTCGCTCCGGCGCCGGCGACGACGAACGTCAGCAGGCGCCGCTGCCGGGCCGGGTCGGGGCACGTGGACGCCGCTTCGAAGGCGTGCAGCACGTGAGCACGGAGCGCAAGTGCCTCCGGCAGGTCCTTCAGCCCGATCGACTGATCCTCGACCCGCGACATTCCGAAGAAGTTGGTGGCGCTCCCCGTGGCCAGCACCAGCGTGTCGTAGCGCTGGTCGCCGGCGGACGTGTGCACCCGGCGGTTCTCCAGATCGACGCCGGTGACCTCCGCCATCAACACGTCGGCGTTGCGCGCGTGGCGCAGCACCGACCGGACGGGATGCGCCACCTCCGACGGGTCGATGAGCCCGGACGCCACCTGGTACAGCAGCGGCTGGAACAG
>JAFALX010000045.1 GCA_019234035.1 Candidatus Dormiibacterota bacterium
GCGGTGCCCTCGAGGCATCCCGGGTGGCCCTGGCTGCAGGCGGGCGCGTCCGGCCCGACCGGCGTGTGCCCCACCTCGCCGGCGGAGCCGATGCCGTCGTGCAGCGTGCCGTCGAGGATCAGTGCGCCGCCGATGCCCGTGCTGACCGTGATGAAGATGAAGTGCCGCGCGCCGCTTCCGGCGCCGGCGACCCACTCGGCGTAGCCGGCGAGCGTCGCGTCGTTGCGCACCGCGACGGGACAGCCGAGGCGTTGCGAGAGCATCGCCCCCGCCGGCGTCTCTCGAAATCCCGGAAGGTGGGGCGCGGCATGGACGACGCCGCTCGCCGGGTCGAGCGGTCCGGGGATGCCGATCGCCAGCCCGTCGATGTGACCGCCGGCCGCCTCGCGTGCCGCGTCCGCGACGGCGTCGAGGACCGCGTCAGGGCCGCCCTGTGCAGGCGTATCGCGATGCACTGCGGCGGCGTGCTGCGCCGGGCCGGTCGCGAGCGCGGCGCGGATGTTGGTGCCGCCCAGGTCGACTCCAACCAGAACGGAATTCACGAAGGCTGCTCGGGCTCCGGTTCAGGATTGTGCCAGTGCCAGGGACGCGGGATGGCGTCGGCCTCCGACGGCCCCCAGGTGCCGGCGGCGTACAGGTGGACCGGCGGCGGCGCCGCCAGCACCGGCGCCACGGCGGCCCAGCCGGCCTCGACCTCGTCCTCGCGGATGAACAGCGTGTGGTCTCCGACCATGGCATCGTGCAGCAGGCGCTCGTATGCCTCAGGAGGCGAGACGCGGAACGAGGTGTCGTAGCTGAAGTCCATGTCGACCGGCTCGACGTCGATGTCGGGCCCGGGTCGCTTGGCCACGAATCGCAGCGTGATGCCCTCGTCCGGCTGGATGCGCACCACCAGGCGGTTCGAGTCGAGGTGGCGCACGCCGGCATGCCGGAACAGATGCAGAGCCACGTCACGGAACACGATGACGATGCGTGTGTCACGGTCCGGCAGCCGCTTCCCCGTGCGGAGGAAGAACGGCACGCCGGAGAACCGCCACGATTCGAGCTCGAGCCGCAGCGCGACGAACGTCTCGGTGTTCGACCCTGGGGAGACGCCGGGTTCCTCCCGGTAGCCGTCGACGCGTTCACCGTTGACCTCGCCCGTGGCGTACTGCCCGCGCACCACGTGGCGCGGATCGATGGGGATGATGGAGTTGAGCACCTTCACCTTCTCGTTGCGCAGTGCCTCGGCGTCGAAGGAGTTCGGCGGCTCCATGGTCGTCAGGGCGAGCAGCTGGAACATGTGGTTCTGCACGATGTCGCGCAGGGCGCCGATCTGCTCGTAGAGCGGACCGCGACCATCGACGCTCAGCTCTTCCGCGACGGTGATCTCCACACGCTCGATGGCATCCCGGTTCCACAGCCGCGCGAAGACGGCATTGCCGAAGCGCAGCACGATGAGGTTCTGCACCGTCTCCTTGCCCATGTAGTGGTCGATCCGGTATATGCGGTCCTCGGGGACGACGCGGTGCAACAGCGCGTTGAGGTCGCGTGCCGATGCGAGGTCGTGGCCGAACGGCTTCTCGATGATGATGCGTGTCGTGTCTGCGAGCCCCGCCGCACCGATACCGGTGATCAGCGGCTCGAACGCCGACGGTGGCACCGCGAGGTAGACGATGCGGTTGTGCTGCGTCAGGTGCGGTTGCAGCGGGCTGAGATCGTCTCCCTGCATGAGCGGCGCGAACCGGAGTCGCTGTGCGAACTGGCCAAATCTGGCGTTGTCAATACCGGTCCGCGAGAACTTGGTGACCGCGTCGCGCGCGAAGTCGCGGAACTTGTCGTCGCTCCAGCCGAACGGCGCCGCGCCGATGATCTTGCCCTGTGCCGGCAAGAGGTCGCGCACGCCCAGGTTGTAGAGGGCGGGCAGCAGCTTGCGGTGCGCCAGGTCGCCGGTGGCGCCGACGACGACGATGTCCTGGTCAGGCGGCGGCTTGAGGGGCATGCCGCGTAGTGTCTAGTGTCCCGTCACGCTACGGCTTGCCGAAGTGTCGTGCCGCGGCTGCGCCGATCTGGATCAACGCTGCGAGGCCCGCGCAGATCATGCCGAGGATGAACACGGGACCCTCGGCTCCCGGTGTCGCATACGTGTACACCGCCAGGATCGCCGCGATGAACAGGAAGACAACGGCGAGCACGAGAAGCGTGACCGACGCGCGGGTGGCGGCGTCGAGCACCGGCGTGCCGCGCGCAGACTCCGCAATGCTCGGACTCAGCTGGTCCGCCGGGAAGAAGTGGTTCACCGCGGCGACGCCGAGCACATAGAGCATGAGCCCGACGAAGGTGCCCGTCGCGACGATGGCCAGCGGCGCCTCGATCGACG
>JAFALX010000336.1 GCA_019234035.1 Candidatus Dormiibacterota bacterium
TGGCGGGGCACCGGCGCGAATGAGCGCGGGTCGCTCGAGAAGTTGCGGTTGTCGCCCATCACGAAGTAGTTGCCATTCGGAACCGTGTACGCCTCGGCGGACGCGGATGCGCGGCCGTCGGGGCCGCAGCAGAAGTTGAGCGTCGTCCAGGGCTGCGGCAGGTAGGGCTCGTCGACGAGCTGCCATGGGCCCTTGCCGCCCGGCTTGATGAGGAGCTGGGTGGGATGCTGGCTGCCATCGACCTCGATGACGTCGCCGGGGAGCCCGATGACGCGTTTGATGAAGTCGCGGGTCTTGTCCTGCGGCGGGATCAGCACCACGATGTCGCCGCGCGCGGGGTTGGCGCCGAAGTCGTACGAGATCTTGCTGGCGAGCAGCAGGTCCTGGTCCTGCAGGGTGCCGACCATGCTGGTGCCGTCGACGCGCACGGTCTGCAGCGCCGTCCAGATGATGATGTAGAGGATCAGCGCAATCAGCAGGACCTCGAGGAGGTCTCGAATCCAGCCTCCCCTCCGCTGGCGGCCGCGTGCGACCGGAGAGGGCGGGGGCGCTACCTGTGTCACGTCGAGCGATTATGCGGGTTGCCGCAGGAATACTCCTGCGACGGGCCGGTCACGCCAGCCGTAGCAACGCGAAACGCGTTGCAGGCGGCCTGCCGCAGGTGCGCGCCGCGGGCGCACCACGAGCGAGCCGTCGCCTCGCGCTGCCAGAATGGCGGCGATGCCCGTGGCAGGCGGGCGGGTGTCCAACCGCGTTCATTTGCGAGGGCGTGCACATGGCGTTGCTGACCCAGAATCCTTACAAGCAGCGGTCATTCGACCTCTCCGGACTGACCGGGATCTCGGATCACACGCTGGAGATTCATTTCGGTCTTTATGCCGGATATGTCAAAAACACGAACACGCTCAACGAGCAGCTCGTTGAGATGATGGGCCAGGGCAAGGCGGGATCGCCCGCCTACGCCGAGCTCACCAGGCGGATGGGCTTCGAATACAACGGGATGGTGTTGCACGAGTACTACTTCGGCAACATGAAGCCGCAGGCGGGGGGTGAGGTCTCGAGCTCGTCGTCGCTGGGACGCGCCATCGGCGAATCCTTCGGCGACATCGAGACGTGGAAGAAGGATTTCACGGCCATCGGCGGCATGCGCGGCGTCGGCTGGACCGTGATGTACCTCGACCCGGACACCGGGCGGCTGAGCAATCACTGGATCACGCTGCACGAGGACGGGAACATCGCCGGGTTCAGGCCGATCATCGTCATGGACGTGTGGGAGCACGCGTTCCTGCTCGACTACAAGCCGGCCGAGCGCCCGAAGTACATCGAGTCGTTCCTGGCCAACCTCGACGTCGATACGGCCGAAGCGCGCTTCACCGGGGCGGCGGACCGGCCCGTCGGCTGAGGCCGGCGCCTAGACGCGAGGTGAGCCGAGCGCCCGGAGGAGCGCGTCCAGGTCGGAGTTGTCTACGAAGTCGATGACGACCTGGCCGCCGCCGCGGGCGTTGCGCTTGAGGTGGACGGGCATGCCGGTCGCATGCTCGAGAGCGCGCTGCAGAGCCTGGTCGTCCGCTGAGAGAGCCGGCGCGCGGGGTCCCGCGGCGGGTGCCGGGTGCTCGCCATCCGGCACACGCGGCGCTCGCGGCTCGTCACGATCCTGGACAACCCGCTCCGTCTGGCGCACCGAGAGACCGGCGGCGATGACCTCGTGGGCAAGGGCCTCGCGAGCGCTGTCCCCCGGCACGGTGAGGATGGCCCGGCCGTGCCCCGCGCTGAGCCGGCCCTCGACGATGGCTTCCTGCACCGATGCCGGCAGTCCGAGGAGCCGGATGGCGTTGGTGATCCCCGAGCGGCTGCGGCCGAGGCGCATCGCGATCGCCTCGTGGGAGAGGCCGAACGTGTCGGCGAGCCGTCCGTAGGCTGCGGCCTCCTCGATCGGGTTGAGGTCGGCGCGCTGCAGGTTCTCGGTGAGCGCCGCCTCGAGCCAGTGGCGCGCCGATTCCGCGGGTGGACGGACGATGGCGGGGATCCCGGAGACGCCCGCCCGCTGGGCAGCGCGGAGCCGGCGCTCTCCGGCGACGAGGCGGTAGCCGCTCTCGTCGCGCTGGACCACGATCGGATGCAGGAGGCCGTGCAGCCGGATCGACTCGGCGAGCGAGGCGAGCTCCTCCTCGTCGAAGGTACGTCGCGGCTGCTCCGGGTTCGGCTCGACAGCGCGCGGGTCGAGATTGACGAGGGCGGGCTCGGCTCCCTCGCCGGCCTCCGGTCCGGGGCTCAGGAGGGCCTCGAGGCCGCGGCCCAGCCCGCGCCGCCGGAAGCTGCGCCCGGCGCTTGCGTCCGTCACGCGGGCGGACCGGCGCTTGCCAGCCCGGAGCTGAGGTCTCGAAGCCGCGCGTCGAGGTTGGCGGCGAGCTCGCGGTAGGCCTGTGCCCCCCGGCACTCGGGGTCGTACGCGGTGATGGGCAGGCCGTGACTCGGCGCCTCGCTGAGGCGGACGTTGCGGGGGATGAGGGGGCGGAGCACCGCGTCACCGAAGCGGGTGCTCACCTCGTCGACGACCTGGTGGGCGAGCGCGAGGCGGCCGTCGAACTGCGTCATGACGATGCCCGCGATGGTGAGCCGGGGGTTGAGCTCGCGCCGGAGCAGGGCGATCGTGTGGGTGAGCAGCCCCAGTCCCTCGAGGGCATAGAACTCGCACTGCACCGGGATCAGCAGCTGGCCCGCGGCGACCACGGCGTTGACCGTGAGCAGGCCGAGGCTCGGTGGGCAGTCGATGATGACGTAGTCCCAGGCGAGGTCGGTGGACTCGAGCGCCTGCCGGAGTCGGTGCTCGCGCTGGGAGAGGCCGGCGAGCTCCACCTCGGAGCCCGCGAGTGCGATGTCCGATGGCACGAGGTGGACCCGGTCGACCTCGGTGGGGATGATCGCCTCCGCGAGGGGCCGTCCCAGCACCAGGACGTCGTACACGCTGGTGTGGACCTGACGCCGGTCGACACCGAGACCCGAGGTCAGGTTGGCCTGTGGGTCGGTGTCGATGAGCAGGACCGTCCGGTTCATCTCGGCGAGCCCGGCCGCGACGTTGACGGCCGTCGTCGTCTTGCCGACCCCTCCCTTCTGGTTGGCGACGGCGAGGACGGAGACCATGTCGCCTCCGATTATGTCCGGTGGGTTGGGGGACTGGCCGGTGCAGATGGAGACGGGGTCGGAAGGTCAACGGCCGGTGTGTTTTCCACGTTATCCCCAAGCGGGGAACGCGCCGAACGCGCGCGTTCCGTATTGGAAGGGCAATACCCGTTTAACCAAGCTGTGGATAACAGCGTGGATGTTTCGTCGGCCGCGGGAAGCAGTTCAGGCGAGCCCCGCATCGACGGCGGCCTCGCCGGCATTGAGCGGGAGGTCGTCCTGGGGGCCTATCGAAAAGTCCTGAAAGCGGCGGCGGCGGCGCGCGCTGAGCCAGGGCCACATCTCGGCTGCGACGTCGCCCGGGTCAAGGCCGTCGCTCACCCAGACCCAAAAGGCCTTGCGCGCGATGCCGTCGCGATAGCGGTAGTTGTACGGCCCGAACACCGTCCCGCCGATGCGCGCGTGGACAAGCCTCGTCAGCTCCTCGTCGGTCGACCTGATCTGCAGGCGGGCGCGGTGACGTGCGCTGCGGTGATACACCACGCTGCCCTGGCCCTCGTAGAGGCCGGCAAACCACGCCCAGGTGGCCGAGGACGGTTGCACGGGTAACTTCACGGAAAAACATTCTGCGCTCATAACCAGGAAACGTGGAGACGGGCGAACTGAGCGCGCCGCGACGGTGGAGGCGCGCCTCGACCTGGGGTGGTGCGCCTCGACCTGGGGTGGTGCGCCTCGACCTGGGGGCGGCTCCGTAGACTTGCCAGGTGCTCGCCAAGGACAAGCAGACCTGGCGCTTCGTCGTCCCGACGCCGCCACGCGAGGTCTTCGCCACGATGGAGCAGCTCATCGGGACGCTGCCGTACCGCTTCGAGGTCATCGACAAGGACACCGCTCAGGCGATCGAGGTGTCGCGCCGCGGGGTCTTCGGCAACTGGGTCACGCCGCGGGCCGGCGTGCGGTGGGTCCGCTGCACGGCAATCCCCACCGCCCAGGGCACCGAGGTCACCGTGACGGCGAGCTCGCCCGGCGGGATGCTCCTCAAGGCAACCGGGCGGCTCGACAACGGACCGGTGGCGCGCGCGCTGCAGCTCGTGCGGCTCCTCACGTCCGGCCGCGACGATTACCGGACCATCTATCGCCGGCGCCTCATCCCGCCGGGCGCGGTCACGCTCGTGGCCTCCTGGGCGGGCACCCCATACCGGCTCTATGCAGAGCCACGGTATGACGCCGAGCCCGGACCCGAGATCCACACCGCCACCGAGCTCGAGGCAGTGCCGGGCGGCGACGCCACCTTCGTCAAGGTCCGACTCCGCGACGGCCGCGAGGGCTACGTCGAGCGCGACCAGATCGTCGCCGCCACCGAGGTGGCCACGCGCGAAGCTCAGACCGAAGTCGCGCGCTTCGTCTGACACTTCGCCATGGCACCAGCAGCGGCTGGGCGTGCGAACTCCCGAGCCAAGGCTCGCGTCGCACGCACGCACGGCGTCAGCGCGTGGAGGAGAGCACCACCCGGAGAACGGGCGGTCTGCGCCTCTCCCGATTGGCTCGCCCGGTCAGACGACCGGCCGAACGCCTCTCAGTTGTGTGACCGGATCTCCGGCGGTCAGCTCCCCACCACGGCGTGGATCGGGCAGGAGGTGGTACTGGAACAGTCGGTCATGGGCGAGGGTCCTCCTTTTCGCTGAGTGCCGCCACGCCGGAACCGCCGAGCGTCCTGAACTGAGAGCGGGGGCGTGGAGCCGAGAGACGCACACACAGTGTATGCAAAATCTGGCGCGCGGGACGGTCAGAGGGGTTGGCGGCCTGCGGCGCCTGTATCGCGAGGGTGCCAGAAGCCGACGCGCTCCTCGCCGAGACGCCAGCAGAGAAACACGGGCTCGCCGTCGCGCACGGCCGGGAAGTCGCACAGCCCGGTCTCCGGGTCGCGGACGATGACCCCCATGTCCGTCACCTCCGCAAGCAGCTGCACGTAGTCGCCACCGCGCTCGGTGACCGCCTCGGGGCTCGACCCGTTCGACGCGGCCCGCCGCCGCGCATCCTGCGTCGTTTCGCGGAACGTCCCGAACGCCTGCTGCAGGCGCGGCAACAGCTCCTTCAGCTGCGGCAGCAGCGCGTTGGCCTCGTCCTCGGAGAATGTGCGCTCCACGTGCGCAACGATGCCACGACGCACCGCTCCGGGTGAGCACGCGCAGCGCGTCGAGGATGCGGTTGACCGTGCCGCGCCGCCGCCGGTCCGCGGGAGGAGGAGGTCAGTAGATGCCGAGCTCGAGCTTGGCCTCATCCGAGGCCATCGTGTGCGGGTCCCAAGGCGGCGACCACACAAGCTCGATGCGCACGTTGCTCACGCCGGGAAGCGGCGCGCACACCGCGTGCGCCTGCGTCTCGATCACCGGGCCCAGCGGGCACATCTGCGAGGTGAGCGTCATGTCCACGACGAGCGTGCCGTCGTCCTCGAAATGCGAGCCGTAGACGAGGCCGAGCGACACGATGTCGATCCCGATCTCGGGGTCGTACACCTCGCTGAGCGCCGCGCGAACCAGCTCTTCGGACGCGCGCGCCATATCGACCGTGTCCGCGGGCACAGCACCGTTGCCGTTGCCCTCGTGTCCGTTTGTGTTGTGTCCGTTTCCGTCACTCATGTCTCATTCACCGCGGTGTCGTCGGAATCCAACGCCTGCAGCAGCGCATTCCAGGCCAGTGTCGCGCACTTGACCCGCATCGGGTACGCGCGCACACCACTCAGCGCCTCGAGGTCGCCGATGTCGGAGTCGTCGCCCTCGCCCTTGAGCATGTCGCGGAAGCGATGCGCGAGCATGCGCGCATCATCCGCCGGCAGCCCGGCAACCGCCTCGCACAACATGCTCGCCGACGCCTGGCTGATGGAGCAGCCGCGCCCCTCGAACCCGATCTCGGCGACGTCATCGCCGTCGAAGCGCAGCGTGAGGTCGATCTCGTCACCACACAGGGGGTTGTTCGCCTCGACCGTACGGTCCGCGGGGACCACGGCGTGCTTGTGCCGTGGCCTGCGGTAATGGTCGAGGATGATCTCGCGGTAGAGATCGTCGTCGACCGGCGTGAAGCTCGCGGCCATGTTCGCCATTAGTTCATCGTAGTCCAAGCGTCGTCTGGCAAAACCCGCAGGCGCGGGGAGGCCGCCGAGAATGAGGCGGCGATGACGGAGCCCGCGAACGTGCCGGTGCACCGAAGAGCTCCTCGCGGGGCCGTCTTCTGGCTGCTCTCCGGGCAGCTGATCATGTTCACCGGCATCGCCGCGCTCTTTCCCATCGCGCCCCTGTACGTCGCCCACCGGGGCGGAAACTCGATTGCCATCGCGGCGTTCGTCGCCGGCCCGCTCATCGCCAACACGCTGGTGCAGGTGCCGGCGGGCCACCTCGCCGACCGGTTCGGCCGCCGCCCGCTCCTCATCTGGACCCGCGTCGCCTACGTCGCGTTGAGCCTGGTGCTGTTCCTCGACGTGGGCCCGCTCTGGGTGCTGATCCTGGTGCGCACGCTCGAAGGAGCCGCCAGTGGCGCGTACGTGCCCGCGCTGCTGGCCACCCTGACCGACCTCACCGAACCGGGGCGGCGCACGGAGCGGTTCGCGCAGCAACAGGCGAGCGAGACCGCCGGCCTGGTCGTGGGCCCGCTTCTCGGGGGTCTCATTGCCCTGTGGCGGGACTCGGGCGCGTTCGGGATCTCGGGCCTCTTCGTCCTGATCGGTCTCATCCCGATGCTGCGGGTGCCGGAGACGATGGCGCACAGGCCGCGGACAGCCGCGGCGGCGCCGCGCTTCCGCTGGCGGCGGCGCAGCATCGTCGTGCCGTCGCTCGGGCTCTTCGCGGTGGGCACGCTCTACGCGATGTACGACGTCGTCTGGCCGCAGTACCTCGGCGCGCGGGGCTATGGCGCGTTCGTGGTCGGGCTCACGATCAGCCTGTTCGCGCTCCCCATCCTCTTCCTGGCGCGCCCTGCGGGCCGGCTTGCGGACCGCACCGACCTGCGCCGTCTCGTGCCCTCGTCGTTCCTGGTCGTGGCTGCGTGCTGCGCCGGCTATCCCTTCCTGCGGACGCTGGTGCCGATCCTGCTGGTGGGTGAGGTGGAGGCAGCGGGCATCGTCTTCGCCGAGCCGTCGCTGTATGCCGCGATCGGTACGAGTGCCGCCGAGCACGAGCGCGGCCGAGCCCTGGGGGTCGGCGGCTCGTTTCAGTTCGCGGGAACCGGCTTCGGAGCGGCCGTGCTCGGGTCGCTGTACGGCGTCAACACCGGGGTCCCGTTCTGGGGCGGCGCCAGCTTCATGGTCGCTGGGGCCGTCGTCTGCGCGCTCGGCCTGCCGCGGCGCGCCACCGTGGGCCCGGCCGGCATCGTGCCACCGCCGCCGACGGTGCGCGAGCGCGAGATTGTATGAACACACCGATGCTGTTTCTCGGGCACGGCGCCGCCGGCGATGCACGCTCGATGGCGCCGTGGGTGCGTCAGCTTGCGGGACTGGGCGTCACCGCCGAGGCGGTGAACCTGCCCAAGAGCAATGCGCAGCGCGCGCAGGATGTCTTCCGGGCGGCGCTGACCGACGACCCCGCCGCTGTCATCGGCGGCCACTCGTACGGGGGCCGGATGGCCAGCCTCGTCGCCGCGGATCAGCCT
>JAFALX010000382.1 GCA_019234035.1 Candidatus Dormiibacterota bacterium
CACTGCAGCGCGTCGATCGTCCGCTGCTGTTCTTCAACCTCGCGCTGTTGCTGTCGGTCGTGGTCATCCCGTTCACGACGTCGCTCTTCGCCGAGTACGTGGCGCGGCCGGGGTCGCAGGCGGCGGTCGCCGCCCAGCTCTTCAACGGCGCTCAGCTGCTGATGGGGCTCGGGTTCCAGCTCTGCGGGTGGTGGGTGTACCGCCATCCGGAGCTGTTGCGCGAGCACTCGATACGTCCAACCGCGGCGCAGCGCTGGCGAGCGGGAAGCGGAGTGCTCGTGTACACGGCGTGCATCCCGATCGCGTTCGTCAGCCCGGTCGCGGTGCTCGCGATCGACGGCGCCGTCGCCGCCTATTACGTGGTCGATCAGTTCACCGTCCGCGGGGCGGCGTGAGGCGGCGCATTTGTTAGCGTCGCCACGCATCGGACCCAGACAGACGCGCGGAATCGGCGCACCGGCGGTGGCGGTGCTTGCAGCGCTCGTGGTCGCTGCTTGCGGATCGACGGCCGCCGTGCCGACTCGAATTCCCGGGACGCCAAGCGCGAAAGGCGCTCCGCACCTCGCGCAATCGTCGCTGCGCAACACCGGCGCGCCGCCGGCCCGCTATGGGGCGGCGTTGGCCTACGACCCGCAGAGCAAGGCGCTGATCCTCTTCGGCGGCTCGACGGTCTCGAATCAGGCGCATCCACCGGCGTCGTCGCTCCTCGACGACACGTGGGCGTGGGACGGTCACGGCTGGCAACAGCTGCATCCCGCGACGTCGCCGCCGGCGCTGTACGGCGCTGAGCTCGTCCCCGATCCGGCGAGCGGTCATCTGCTGCTGCTCGGCGGCAGCGGTCAGACGGACCCGACGGGGGTTCTGCTGCAGCAGGGCGCCTGGACCTGGGATGGGCAGACGTGGGCTCGAGCCGGCGACAGCCCGCTGCAGATGCCGTTTCTCGCCGTGGGGTTGGATCCCGTGCACAAGCAGGTGCTCATGGGCGGCAACGACACCAATTACATGCCCAACTGCGGCGGGCGCGTCGCCTGCCAGGTGCTCGCGCAGATCAACAAGCCGGGAGCGTTCGTGTGGAACGGCAGGTCGTGGAGCAACCCGGGCGGCTCGGCGCCGGAGTGGAGCGGTGCCGGGACCGCGTTCGATCCACTGAGCGGGCAGCTGCTGAGCGCGGGCGGCAACGTCACGACCGGCACACAGTCGACGTACGCGTGGGACGGCAAGCGCTGGACGCTCATCGGTCAGTCCGAGGGCAACAACGGCGTCGCGGATCCGAACTACCCGGCGGGGCCGTGCGATGCCGCCACCGACACCGACGCGGGCAACGTCGTGATGGTGTGCACGTTCTCCACCAACGGGAACGCCACCGGCGCGACCTGGACGTTCGACGGCAGCAACTGGAACCGGGCGACGCAGGCGACGACGGCGCTGGTCGCGATCCCGCAGCTCAGCATCGCCGACGACCCGACCGCCGGCGCCGTGGTCATGGTCTATCCGCCGGCGAGCGGCGCCGAGCAGATGCGCCTCTGGAACGGGAGCGACTGGGTCGCGATCCCGTAGCGCTTCCCGACGGGCCGCCATTCACGCCGGCGGACAGGCCCTACTGGGCCTCGCGATCCAGCAACGCGCTGAGCAGCTCGAGATATTGCAGGAGGTGGCGCGAAACCAGGAAGTGCTCGCGCACGCGCTCGCGAGCCGCGTCACCGATGCGGTGTGAGAGCGCCGGGTCGCGCAGCAGCCGGTTGACGGCGGCGCCGAACGCGGGCAGGTCGCGCGGCTCGACGAGCTCGCCGCTGCGTCCGTCCTCGATCTGATCCTGGATGCCGCCGACGCGACTCGCGACGACGGGCCGCGCCTTCCACATCGCCTCGGCGACGGTCAGACCGAACCCCTCGGCGAGACTCTTCTGCACCACGACGGCTGCGCGCCGCTGCAGCGCGTTGACGGTGACCGCGTTCTCCTCGACGTCGTTCATCTGCAGCGACGCGAGGTGGACCCGCGCCCGCGTCGCGTCCGGCAGGGCGCGCCACGCGGCCTCGATCTCGTTGAGCACGTCGAGGCCCTCGGGGTCGTCGGCCACGCGCGCCACCGAGGGGCCGGCGAGCATCAGGTGCGCGTCGGAGGCCGGGGCGCAGTACTCGACGAACCCGTCCAGCACGCCGCGCGGATCCTTCAGCCGGTCCCAACGGCTGACCTGCAGCACCAGTGGTGTCGACTCCTGCAGCGGGGCGATCTCCGCGAGCTCGGAGCGGTGCACGACCTGTGACGTGCTGCCGTCGAGCCGCGTGAACACCGCGTGCGCCGGGTCGGCGTCACCGGCCATGAGTCCGGCGGCGACGAGGATCGCGCGTTGCTGCTCGGTGGTGAGCTCGTTGTTCTTCGGTGCGAGGGGGTCGATGGACGGCGGCACGATGGTGAGACGTGCCGGGTCGAGGCCGTCCCAGACGAATCCGTGCGTCGAGAAGATGTAGGCATCGGCCTGCAACACGCTCGGGCGCAGAAAGTCCCATGCCTGATGCACGAGACTATTGGGGTCCAGCACGCCCACGTGGCAGCGCCACACCACGGGGTGACCCGCCTGATGCAGCAAGGGAATCATGCCCGCGGTCTGCGGATCGTGCAGCACGATCGCATCGCCGCGGTGCACGCGATGCAGCAGGCGCTCCGCGTTGACCTGCAGCACCGCGAGGTACTCGTCGTGTTCGCGCTCATCGAGCTCTCCACCATCGCCGATGGCTCCGTGCAGGCGGTTGTGCAGCCGTTTGGTGATGCGGAAGAACTCCTCGCTGCCGCCGATGACCACCCAGCGCGTGTCGACACCCGCGCCGCGCGCGTACGGCACGATCGACTGCAGCATCTCGGCGACGCCGCCGCCGGACGCCGTGGAATTGACATTCCAGATGACGCGTCCGGCGAACAGGTCGTGCGCGACCCCGAGCGCGTTGCGAAACTGCTCGGCGGGAATGCCGGTGAGCAGGTCGAGCACCCGCGCGGGCGAGCGCAGCCCCGACGGAACCTCGATCAGGTCCGGCAAATCCCGGGCGAGTGCCACGGCGTCCTCCGTAAGCCCCCTCGGCGGACTCTCAGTCCGGCGCATGGTACCGGTCCCGGCACCGCGCGCCACGTCGAAGTTGCACACCGCTTTTGCACATGGCCCCCCAATTGCGGCGAGAATTGAGCCCGCCGGGTTGTCCACACAATGCACAGCGACGGCAGTGCACAAGGTCGCATTGCGCGGCTTGAGACCGTGCGGCGCATTATGCAGAGAGCCCAAACAAGTCTTTACACCGAGCCGATTGACACACGTGCCTTCGGAGCGCGTAGACTCCGGACCGCCGTGGAGGAACTCGTGGGGGACGGCGGACGCGGACACGTTGCGCGCAGAGTCTGTGCGCGAGTGGGATGCGGTGCCGCTGTCAAGAAGCCGACCGCGAAGTACTGCAGTGTGCGGTGCTGCGCGATCGATCCCGAACGGCACGAGCGGCTGCGCGCACAGGCCCGCCGAACCAGTGCGCGCCCGCTCACCATGGCACGCCAGCTGTCGTTGAACGCGACCTTCGATGCCGAGGCGCAGCTGGCGCAGCTGTGTCAGGGCCGCGAGGACGCGCCGGCCGGGATGTCGCGGCTCGCGGCCTCGTAGTGGTGCGCACTGCGGCGTCCTGACCGGCATTTCCCGCGCTGAGCCGGCGTAAACCCAAGCGCAGCTTAGAATTCCGGTTCCATGCCCTCCGAGGTCGTCGACGACGCCGCCGAAGCCGGACTGCCCATCGCCACGAGCGACGCGCCCACGCTCGACGTCCTGCGCCACAGCGCGGCGCACCTCATGGCGGCGGCGGTCACCGAGCTCTTCCCCGGCGCGAAGTACGACGTCGGCCCGTCGATCGAGGACGGCTTCTTCTACAACTTCCGCCTTCCCGGCGATGCGCATTTCACTGAAGACGACCTCGGCGTCATCGAAGAGCGAATGCGGTTGTTGTCCAAGCGCGCGCTGCCGTACCTCCCGGACGTGCTGCCGCGCGCCGAGGCACGCGCGCTGTTCGAGCAGCTGGACCAACCGTTCAAGGTCGCGATCATCGATCGCCTGGATGCCGGCGTCGACCGCGTCAGCGTGTACCGCACCGGCGACTTCATCGATCTGTGCCGCGGGCCGCACGTCGCCGACAGCGGCGTCGTGCATGCGTTCAAGCTGCTGCGTGTCGCCGGCGTGTACTGGCTCGGGGACGAGCGCAACGAGCAGCTGCAGCGCGTGTACGGCACCGCGTGGTTCAGCGACGAGGAGCTCGACGCGTACCTGCATCGGTTGGAGGAGGCGCGGCGTCGCGACCACCGCCGCCTTGGCCAGGAGCTCGACCTCTTCTCGTTCCCCGAGGAGCTGGGCTCCGGCCTCGTGGTGTTCCATCCCAACGGAGGCCTGATCCGCACGCTGATGGAGGACTACTCGCGCGAACGCCACATCGCGGCGGGGTACGAGTTCGTCAACACGCCGCACATCACCAAGGAGGACCTGTTCCAGATCTCGGGCCACCTCGACTGGTTCTCCGAGGGTGTGTTCCCGCCGCTGGAGCTCGACGAGGGGCAGCGCTACTACCTCAAGCCGATGAACTGCCCGATGCACATCCTCATCTTCCGCAGCCGCATGCGCTCGTACCGCGAGCTGCCGCTACGGCTGTTCGAGTTCGGCACGGTGTACCGGTACGAGAAGTCGGGCGTTGTGCACGGGCTGACCCGTGCACGCGGCTTCACGCAGGACGACGCGCACATCTTCTGCAGCCGGGAGCAGATGCAGGGCGAGCTGGTGTCGCTGCTCGACTTCACGCTGGGCCTGCTGCGCGACTACGGGCTCAGCGACTTCTATCTCGAGCTGTCGACCAAGCCCGAGGGCAAGGCGGTCGGCACCGACAAGGAGTGGGAGGAGGCGACCGGCGCCCTGCGCGAGGCGGCGTCCGGGCGAGGCCTCGAGCTGGTGCTCGATCCCGGCGGGGGTACCTTCTACGGCCCCAAGATCTCGGTGCAGGCGCGCGACGCGATCGGGCGCACGTGGCAGATCTCGACCATCCAGGTGGACTTCCAGCTGCCGCATCGCTTCGGGCTCGAGTTCGTCGATCCGAGTGGCGGCACCTCGCGGCCGATCATGATCCACCGCGCGCTGTTCGGATCGATCGAGCGTTTCTTCGCGATCCTCGTGGAGCACTACGCGGGCGCCTTCCCGCTCTGGCTGGCGCCGGTGCAGTGCGAGCTGATCCCGGTGCAGGACGACGAGCCCGCGGTGGTCGCGTCCATCGCCGACCTCGCCGCCCGCATGCGCGCCGCGCGCCTGCGTCCGCACGTCGACGACCGCCCGGGCGAGCGCATGCAGGCGCGCGTCCGCACCGCCGAACTGCACAAGGTGCCGTACGTCGTGGTCATCGGCAAGCGCGATGTCGAGCGCAACGACGGCATGCTCAGCCTGCGCGACAACCGTCGCGGCGGCGCGCAACAGCAGGTCGCGGTGGACGACCTGATCGAGCGGCTCACGGCGGAGGTGCGCGAACGCCGCCCCGAGTGAGGCGACCGCAGCACGCGGCGCTCACCGTGCCGCCGCGGGGTCCGCTCCGCGGCGAGGCCAAGCTGCAGGCGGCGCTGGAGCACTTCGGGGTCGACGTCCGGGGCCGCACGGCGCTCGATGTGGGCGCCGCGGCCGGCGGCTTCACCACGGTCCTGCTGCGCGCCGGCGCCGCGCGCGTGTACGCGGTCGATGCGGGTCACGGTCAGCTGCTCGGGTCGCTGCGCCAGGACGCGCGCGTCGTCAACCTCGAGGCGATCAACGTCTCGCGTGTCGACGCGGTGCTCGTGCCCGCTGCCATCGACGTCGTCACCATCGACGTGTCCTACCTGTCGCTGTCGCAGGCGGCGGCGCAGCTCGATCGTGTGCGCTTCGCGCGCCACGCCGACCTCATCGGCCTGGTCAAGCCGATGTTCGAGCTGCGCCGCGCGACCGCTCCGACGGACGGCGCATCGGTCGACGAGGCGGTGCAGCGGGCGGTGGCGGGAGTGTCGGCCGCCGGCTGGACGGTCGCCGGCGCAATGCCGTCGCCGGTGACGGGCGCGCGCGGCGCGCCGGAGTGGCTGCTGTGGGCGCGAAGATCGGACAGGCCGTCGGAGAATGCGTAGCGCGACATGCGGCGGCTCTGGAAGCGGCGGGATCCAGCCCTCAGGTCCATCGAAACGGCGATGGCCGACGGGAAGGCTCACTACGACGCGGGTCAATTCCCCGCTGCGGCGGCCGACTTCGCCCGCGCCGCGGCCGCGATCGAGCGTATGCCGAAGCGCCCGGAGCTCCTTGACGACACGCTGCTCACAGTCCTGTTCCTGCAGGGCGGCGCCGACGCACGGGGCGGCGATGCGCGCCGCGCGATCCAGACGTTCGCGCGGGTCGCCGAGGCACGGGAGCGGCGTGGCGACGGTCGCGACGCAACGCTCGCGTGGGAAGCGGCTGCTCGCGTCACCGCAGAGATCGGCTCGTTGAGCGAGGCGGAGACCTTCGCGCGGCGCGCGCTGGCGGCGGCTGGCCGCGGGGGCGGAGCGGACACGCGGCGAGTCCAGACGCTGCTGGATCAGGTGCTCGCGATCCGCGAGGAGGGCTGAGGCCCGCACGTCGCCGCCACGCGGCCCGGCCTGCGCGGTCACCCGAGTGACGATGCGCGTTCGCCGGTTTGACCCGCGGAGGGTGGTGATATGCTCCCGGCTTGACGCAAAGCAGGTCCGTGCGGTACGGCCTCACCTTCCGGGAATCCCTTGAAGGTCCAGCAACCGGCCACTGGATAGCAGCACGCTGTCCAGTTTTTCGTTAACGAGGAGAAAGACCACATCGCATTCCGAGAGCTCCGGATCAACGACCAGATCCGCATTCCGCAAGTCCGGCTGTTTGACGACACCACCAACGAGGCGTTCGGCATCGTTCCCATCGAACGGGCCCGCGCCCTGGCCCAAGAACGGGAGCTGGACCTGGTCGAGGTCGCCCCCCAGGCGCAACCACCCGTGGCCCGGTTGATGGACTACGGGCGGTACAAGTTCGAGGCACTCAAGAAGGAGAAGGAGAGCCGCCGCGAGCACAACGTCATCACCGTCAAGGAGATGAAGTTGCGGCCCAAGATCTCCGAGCACGACTTCCAGACGAAGTTCGGCTCGGTGCGGCACTTCCTCGAGGAAGGCGACAAGGTCAAGCTGACGATCATGTTCCGCGGACGCGAGATGGTGCACCAGGAGTACGGGCGCCGGCTGCTCGATCGCATCGCCGACGAGCTGCAGGAGCAGGCGACGATCGAGCGCAACCCGCTCGTCGAGGGCCGCAACATGACCATGATCCTGAGTCCCGTCGCCAAGAAGCACAAGAGCGGAGAGACGCACGAGAACAACGACCGCAAGCCGCACCGCGGCGGGCGGGACGCGGCGCCGGTGCCGGTGCAACCGGCCACCACGGAGCAGACGAGCAATGCCGAAGATTCGAACGCATAAGGGCACCGCGAAGCGGTTTCGCGTCACCTCGACGGGAAAGGTGATGCGGCGCAAGGCGTTCCGCTCGCATCTGCTCGAGCACAAGAGCAGCAAGCGCAAGCGCGAGTATCGGAGCCAGCACGAGGTGGCGCGCGTCGACCGCCACACCGTGATCAAGCTGGCCCCGTACCTGTAGGAAGGAGGCGGCGCAATGCCGAGAGTGAAGCGGGGCGTCACCGCACGAGCACGGCACAAGAAGGTGCTCGAGCTTGCCGAGGGCATGCAGGGGTCGCGGCACCGTCTGCACAAGTCCGCCAACGAGGCGGTCATGCATTCGCTCGCGTACGCGTACCGCGATCGCAAGCAGCGCAAGGGTGACATGCGCATGCTGTGGATCGCGCGCATCAACGCGGCGGCACGGCAGCACGGGCTCGCGTACAACCAGTTCATGCACGGGCTGAAGACCGCGGGGGTCGAGGTCAACCGCAAGATGCTGGCCGACCTCGCGGTGGAGGACGGGGCATCATTCGGCCGTCTGGTGGAGGTGGCCCGAGAGGCGCTCCCGAGCGCGTGAGCGACACCGCCGGCGCGGGGGAGGCGGACGTCCACTCGGTTGCCGCGGAGGCGCTCGACGCGGTCCGGCGCAGCGACGATCTCGATCAGCTGGACGAGGTGCGCGTCCGGTACCTGGGGCGCAACGGCCGGCTGAACGGGTTCTTGCGCAGCATCGGCAAGCTTGGCGACGCCGAAGCGCGGCGCCAGATGGGCCAGACCGTGCAGGCGCTGGCGGAGCGCGTGCGCGAGGCGCTCGAGGAGCGCCGGGCGGAGCTGCAGGCCGGCGACAGCGACGACGAGCCGCTCGACCTCACCCGTCCCGCGCCGCGCCTGCGGCGCGGCCGCGCGCATCCCGTGACGATCGCCATCACCGAGATCGGGCGCATCTTCGCCGAGCTCGGCTACGCGGCGATCAGCGGTCCCGAGGTGGAGTACGACCGCTACAACTTCACCCTCGTCAACCAGCCGCCGGGACATCCCGCGCGCGACTCGCACGACACGTTCTACATCGACGACCAACGGCTGCTGCGCACGCACACATCGCCCGTGCAGATCCGCAGCATGGTGCAGCGCGGTGCGCCGCAGCGCGTGATCGTGCCGGGCAAGGTGTTCCGTCGCGACTACGACGCCACGCACCTGCCGATGTTCCACCAGGTTGAGGGGCTGTGCATCGATCAGGGCATCGCGGTGTCCGACCTCAAGGGCACGCTCGAGTATTTCGCGCGCTCGTTCTTCGGACCCGACGCCCGAGCCCGCTGGCGTCCGCATCACTTTCCGTTCACGGAACCGTCGTTGGAGATGGAGCTCGCGTGCGTGGTGTGCGGTGGCAGCGGCTGCACCGTGTGCGGCCGCACCGGATGGCTCGAGCTGCTCGGCTGCGGCATGGTGCATCCCGACGTGCTGCGCAACGGCGGCATCGATCCCGATCGCTACACGGGATTCGCGTTCGGCATGGGCCCGGAACGTGCGGCGATGCTCGCGTACGGCATCCCGGACATCCGCCTGCTGTACGAGAACGACGTGCGCTTTCTGCGGCCTATGCCGTGAAGATGTCGCTGCGCTGGCTGCGTGATTTCGCGCCGCTGGACGCGCCCGTCGATCACCTGGTCGAGACGCTGGTCGAGACCGGCACCGAGGTGGGCGCCGTCGAGGACGTGGCCGCCGACATCGTGGTGGCGCGTGTGGTCGCGCTGGAGCCGGTCGCAGGCTCGACGCACGGGCTGCAGCTCGCCACCCTCGACCTCGGTGCGGCGAGGCCGCGCGCGCTGCTCGAGCTCGGCATCGAGCCCGCCGGGCTGCAGGTCGTGACCGGGGCGCCCAACGTCGCCGCGGGCGACCTGATCGCGTACGCGCCCCCGGGATCGCGACCGCCGGGGATGGACGAGCCCGTGTCGGTGCGCACGGTGCGCAAGGTGAGATCGCCCGGCGTGTTGTGCTCGGCGGCGGAGCTCGGCGTCGGCGACGACGATTCCGGCCTGCTGATCCTCGGCAACGGCGAGCCGGGCCAGCAGATGCGCAATGTGCTCGACCTCGACGCGGTGATCGACGTCGAGGTGACGACGAACCGGCCCGACGAGCTGTGCCACGTGGGCATCGCGCGCGAGCTGGCCGCCGGGCTCGGCGAGACCCTGTCGGAGCCGGACGGCGACATTCCCGACGAGGTGCTGTCGGCCGCGTGGGTGGAACCGCGCGCGTCGCTGGAGGTCGAGGACGCCATCGGCTGCCCGCGATTCATGGCGTGCGTCATCGAGGGGGTCGTCGTCGGCCCCTCGCCGGCGTGGATGCAGGCGCGGCTTCGGGCCGTGGGGCTGCGCCCCATCAACAACATCGTCGACGTCACCAACTACGTGGCGCGCGAGCTCGGCCAGCCACTGCACGCGTTCGACCTCGACCGCTTCATTGCGGCCGGCGGCGGGCGCACCGCGGACGTCCGCGTCCGCCGCGCTCGTGCGGGGGAGCGTCTGACCACGCTGGACGGCGTGGAGCGCGCGCTCGACGGGGCGGACCTCGTCGTCAGTGCCGGTGACACGGCGGCGAGC
>JAFALX010000383.1 GCA_019234035.1 Candidatus Dormiibacterota bacterium
TCGGGGCTGTACGTCTGCAGCACGACGCGAGCGGGCTCGTCGCCACGGCCGGCGCGTCCCGCGACCTGCGTCAGCAGCGAGAACGTCACCTCCCCGGAGCGATAGTCGGGGAAGTGCAATGACGTGTCGGCGTTGACGATGCCGACGAGTCGCACGTTGCCCAGATCCCATCCCTTGGCGATCATCTGCGTGCCGATCAGGCAGTCGGCCTGGTGATCGCGGAAGCGCTCGTAGATGTCGAAGTAGGCGTCGCGCGTGCGCGTCGTGTCGCGATCCATGCGCAGCAGCCGCAGCGACGGAAACCGTTCGTGAACCTCCGCTTCCAGCCGCTCGGTGCCGAGTCCCATGCCACGGATCGCGGTGGACCCGCACGACGGACACTGTGAGGGCAGCGGCACCGAGAGCCCGCAGTAGTGACAGTCGCAGCGCCCGCGCGACGCGTGATGCACCATCGCGACGCTGCAGTGCCGGCACGTGAGCGCAGCCCCGCACGTGCGGCACAGCACGACGGTCGCGGTGCCGCGGCGGTTGAGAAACAGAATCGACTGGCCACCGGCCGCGTGCGCGTCGACGAGCGCACGTTCCAGCGTGCGCGACAGCGGGGAGCGGTTGCCCGTGGCCAGCTCGTCACGCAGGTCGACGACGTCGATGCCGGGTAACGCCCGCCCCGTGATGCGCTCGGGCAGCGTGGCGAGCTCCAGCTCGCCGGTGTGCGCGCGGTAGAAGGTCTCGACGCGCGGCGTTGCGCTGCCCAGCACCACGGGTGCATCGGTGAGGCGGCCGAGCTCGAGCGCTGTGTCCACGGCGTGATAGCGGGGCACGCGGTCCTGCTTGTACGCGGAGGCATCCTCCTCGTCGACCACCACCACGCCGAGCCGCGGCAGCGGCGCGAACACGGCACTGCGGGAGCCGATCACCACATCGAGCTCACCGTTGCGGATGCGGTTCCATTCCGCCGCGCGTTCCGCGTCGGTCAGCGCGGAGTGAACCACCGCGACGCGACCCGGAAAGCGACCGGCGAACCGCTGGATCATCTGCGGCGTCAGCGCGATCTCGGGAACGAGCACGATGGCGCCGCGTCCGGCGTCGAGCGCCCGAGTGATCGCCGTCAGGTACACCTCGGTCTTCCCGCTGCCGGTGACCCCGTGCAGCAGCAGACTGCGGTGCACGCCCTGGTCGATCGCCTCGAGCAGCGGCGTGACCGCGGCGCGCTGGTTCGCGGTAAGCTCGGGCGGCCGCACCGGCTGCGTGCCGTTGCGCGCCTCGGTGACGGCGCGCGACGTCGTGCGTGGTCCCCGCGCCCGCCGCGAGGGGCGGGCACGAGCCCCCTTCGGCACCATCGCCCGGATCACCTCGTTCAGCGGCGCGCAGTAGCGCTCGGCGATCCATCGGCTCAGCTGCACGTGCTGCGGCAAGAGAAACGGTTCCTCGTCGATCACCGACTCGATCGCACGCACGTCGTCGCGCGTGGCGAGGTCAGCGCGGGCGACGACGTACCCCATGACGGAGCGCTTGCCGAACGGGATCTCGACGCGCGTGCCCAGCGCCACAACTTCCTCGAGCTCCGCAGGGACCTCGTACGTGTACGAGTCGCGCGGCAGCAGCGATCGCGTGTCGGGCACGACCTCAGCGAACCTCACCGCATGCGCTGCATGACCAAACGGAGAATCTCCCGGGCCACCTCGTCCTTCGGCGCGCGATGGACCTCCTCCACGACGCCGTCGCCGTCGATGATGGTGACCTCGTTCGCGTCCGAGCCCATCGCGATGTCGCCGCGAGAAACGTCGTTGAGCACGATGAGGTCGAGCCCCTTCTCGCGCACCTTCTTCTGTGCGTTGGCCAGCAGGTCCGAGGTCTCGGCGGCGAACCCGACGACGAACAGCGAACCGCGATAGTCCGCATCGCGCACTGATGTGAGGATGTCGACGGTCGGCTCGAGCTCGAGAATCAGCGCGCCCGCGCTCTTCTTGATCTTGTCGTGCGACACGCGCACGGGGCGGTAGTCCGCCACCGCGGCGGCCATCAGCAAAACCGACGCGTCCGGGAGCGCATCCTCCAGTGCGCGGGCCATCGACGCCGCCGTCTCCACGCGAACGACGTGCACCGCGGCATCGCGCGGAGGTTCGACGGTCGTGATCAGCGTGACGTCGGCGCCGGCGTGCGCCGCGGCGCGCGCGAGCGCGTTGCCCATCTTGCCGCTCGAGCGATTGCCGAGATACCGCACCGGATCGATCGGCTCGCGGGTACCACCCGCCGTGACGACGACGCGGCGGCCCGCAAGGCCGTGCTCGTCATTCGACGATGGTGCCGCCAACGGACTCCTCGATCGCCGCCACGATCACCTCGGGTTCGACCATGCGACCGGTTCCCTCGCGTCCGCTGGCGAGCCGGCCGCGCACCGGCCCGAGGATTCGCGTGCCGCGGGTGACCAGCGTGGCGCAGTTCGCCTGCGTGGCCTGGTGCTCCCACATCGCCGATTCCATCGCAGGTGCCAGCAGCATCGGGGCGCGGCAGGCGAGCGCGGTCGCGCTCAGCGCGTCGTCGCCGAGGCCGAGGGCGAGCCGGGCGATGAGATCCGCGGACGCCGCCACAACCACCTGCACCTCGCACCAGGAC
>JAFALX010000416.1 GCA_019234035.1 Candidatus Dormiibacterota bacterium
GGCGTTCCGTGCGCCGGCGGTACGCGATGATGTCGTCGATCGCGACGATCTTCACGTCGTGCTCGGCGGCGAATACGTCGAGGTCGGGCCGCCGCGCCATGCGCCCGTCCTCGCGCATGATCTCGCAGATCACCCCGGCGGGGAACCGCCCCGCAAGCTTGCACAGGTCGACGATCGCCTCGGTCTGTCCGGCACGCTCGAGCACGCCGCCGGTGGCCGCGCGTAGGGGAAACGTGTGGCCGGGCTTGGCGAAATCGCTGGGACGTGCGTGGTCGTCGCAGAGGAGGCGGATCGTTGTCGCGCGGTCGTATGCCGAGATCCCGGTCGTCACCCCGTGGCCGACCGCGTCGACGCTGACCGTGAACGCCGTGCCGTAGCGCGACGTGTTCGTGTCCACCATGGCCGAAAGCCCGAGCTCGTCGAGCCGCCAACCCTCGCTGGACACACAGACGAGCCCGCGGGCGTGCGTCGCCATGAAGTTGATGGCCTCCGGCGACACGCGGTCGGCGGCGATCGCGAGGTCGCCCTCGTTCTCGCGGTCCTCGTCGTCGACGATGATCACGAACCTGCCGTCGCGGATGTCCGCGATGGCCTCCTCCACGGTGCAGAGCGGCATGACGGTCAGGCCTCCAGCGCGGACACCGCGCCCACGTTCGCGAGCGCGCGGCGCACGTAGCGCGCGATCAGATCCACCTCGATGTTCACCTTCGTGCCGAGACGCCATCCGCCGGCCGTCGTGGCACCGAGGGTGTGCGGGATGAGCGAGACGGTGAACGCCGAGTCGGTCACGTCGACGACTGTGAGGCTGATGCCGTCGACCGCGACCGAGCCCTTCTCGGCGAGCAGCGGCGCCAGGCGCTGCGGCATCTCGATCGAGACGCATCGCGCGTTGCCATCCTCGCGAACCTCGGTCACGGTTCCGACCGCGTCGACGTGCCCGGTGACGAGGTGCCCGCCGAGCTCATCGCCGACCCGAAGCGCCGGCTCGAGGTTGACCGTGTCTCCCGTGCCCAGGTCGCCGAGCGACGTGCGCGAGAGCGTCTCCGGCATGACGTCCGCGGCGAACCCGGCGCCGGCGACGACCACCACGGTGAGGCACACGCCGTTCACCGCGACGCTCTCCCCGATCTCCAGACCGCTGAGCACCGACGACGGGGCACGCACGTCGATGCGCCCCTCGCCCACCGCGGTGACCTGACCCTGTCCGATGACGATGCCGCTGAACATGCTGTCTTTACCAGACACAGTACCCGCTGACCAGCAGATCGGGCCCCGCGTTGGTCACCGTGACGTCGCGGAGGGTGACCGCGTCGGCGAGCCGGGTGGCGCCGTGGCCGGCGACGGCGGCGGGCGCTGCGGCCCCGCCGATGATGAGCGGCGCGACCATCGCGACCACCCGGTCGACCGCGCGGGCATCGAAGAGCGCGCCGTGGATGGCCGCGCCGCCCTCGACCAGCACGCTGGTGACGCCGCGCTCGCCGAGCAGGGCGAGCAGTGCTGTGACGTCGACACGGTCGTGGCCGCCGTCGAAGACCTCGACATCGATGCCCGCCTGGCGCATGCGCGCGACGCGGCCGGCATCGGCGCGGCTGGTCGTCGCCACGAGCACGCTCCCCTCGGGCTCCGTCAGCACGCGCGCGGTGCCCGGGATGCGGAGCGTGCTGTCGAGGATCACGCGCAGCGGCGACCGGCCTCCGTCGAGGCGTGTGGTCAATCGCGGGTCGTCGCGGACGACGGTCTGCGCGCCGACCAGCACCGCGTCGTGTGCATGTCGCAGACGGTGCGCCTGGTGCCGGGCCTCCTCGCTGGTGATCCAGCGCGACTCCCCGGTCGCGGTTGCGATGCGTCCGTCCAGGGACATCGCGAACTTCACCGTCACAAAGGGGACCCCGGTGGTGATGTGCTTGACGTAGAACTCGTTGAGCTGCCGGGCCTCGTCCTCGAGCACGCCCACGGTCACGGGGATGCCGGCCTCCTCGAGCGCGCGCACGCCGGCCCAGCTCACCGCCGGGTTGGGGTCGGTCATGGCCACAACCACTCGCGCCGGATGTGCGGCGATCACCTCGGGTGCGCACGGCGGCGTCCGGCCCTGGTGCGTGCACGGCTCCAGCGTGATGTACACGTCCGCGCCGTTCGCCGCGTCCCCGGCCGCGCGCAGCGCCACGATCTCGGCGTGCGCCTCGCCGGCTCGCTCGTGCACCCCGGTGGCGATGATGCGTCCGTCGCGCGCGATGACGCAGCCCACCATCGGGTTCGGACTCTGACGATGGTCGGCGGTGGCGGCGAGGCGCAACGCCTCCG
>JAFALX010000374.1 GCA_019234035.1 Candidatus Dormiibacterota bacterium
GACGAGCGGGATCGTCGCGCCGAGCACGGAGTACGCGCCGCGCACGACCTCCTGCTGATCGCCGCCGAGCCCGTCGCTGAGGAGCAGCAGCACCTGGTGCTTGCCCGGCGCAACGCGCTCCACAGCGGCTGCCGCATGCTCGCCGGCCAGCCGCACGTCGCTCGACGCGTTTCTGGCAACTTCGGTCGCAACTGAGAATCCCTCGCCTCCGAGCGCAACCACCACAACACCCGCGTCGCCGGGCCCGTCCGTTGCGATCTCGCCCGCTGTCGAGCACCCGATGAGCGGCGCGTCCGGAGCGTTGTCACGGACGCCGGCGAGCAACGCCTGCAGGTCGTGTGCCGGAGAGGCGAACACGATCAGCAGCCGCGCGTCGCTTCCGTGTAACGCCGCCGACGCCGCGTCGGCCCCGGCGTCGCGCGATTCGGGCCGAGCCGACGAGCCGACTCCGATCCAACGTTGTCCCGCTGTGCGTGCTTCTGCAGGGGCGGGGATTACCGACACCATGGGCGTTCTCCGGAGGTGAGTTGGCCTAGGCGCCAATAGCTCCCGCTCAGCTGCGCCGCTTCGGCGAAGCTACAGCCAGGTCAGGAAAATCCCGATCGATATCGGAGGATTTTGACCAAACCATCGCAGGACGGTGGGAGGCGGCGAAGGTTTTGTTGCCGCCCAATGCCCGCGTGGTTGAGGAGTTCATGCGGCCGCGCAAACGCCATTCCGGGCTTGCTTTTCGAACCAGCAATTGTTGCAAGTGTTTCCGCGCCGTTACGTGAACGCGTGGTGACGGAAGTGAGAACAGCGACGACTGCTCCGAGCGTTGTAGGCTGCCAGCGGACTCGGGCCGGCAGACGAACGCAAACGGAAGGCACATTGCGACTGCACAAACAAAGAATCCGCTGCGTCGTGGCATGGGGCTGACACTGTGAACACGGTTCGCGCTGGGGCGCGCGCCCGTGGTTGATCGTCGTCGCCTCGCGGGCGCGGCGCTCGCAGCGGTGCCGGTTGCCCTGGTGGTCGCGCTGGCAAGCGGACCTGCTGTAACGAGCCAGGTCGCCGCCGACGCGGCCGCCACCGCAGCAGCAACCGCAACCACAGCGGCGACCCCCACCGTGAGCGCATCCGGCACGCCGTCTCCAACACCCACGCCCTCCACGACGCCGTCGCCGACGCCGACGCCGACGCCATGCGTGTCGCCGACCCCGGTGCCGACGCCGAGCGCCACGCCCAGCCCGAGTTCGACGCCGGCGCCGACCCCGGTCGCCTGCCCGACGCCGACGCCCGGTCCCACGGCGACGCCGAAGCCGAAGCCGTCGCCGTCGGGGTCTGCGTCTCGTGGCGGGAACACGTCGGGGCCATCGAGCAGCTCGAGCAGCTCGACCAAACCGCCGGCGCTTCCCGGCGCGCTGGTGTCCAGTGACCCGGTCCTCGCCCTGCAGGTGCAGACGATCATGGCGAACCCCGTCTCGGCGCAGCACCCTGACCTGGTCCACTTCCGCCCGCAGACGGCCTCCGTCATGACGGCCGCGACGCCGTCCCCCCCTTCGCCGCCTGCCGTCTCCGACCCGCCCGACCTGCGGTTGCCGATCGTGGTGGCTGCGGTCGCGCTCGCGCTCGCCGCGTTCTGGGTCCTGGCAGAGATGCACGGCCAGGGTGCGCGATGGTCGCTGCGCCGCAACATGGTCCAGATCGCCGCCCCGTTCGGCGGCGCGGTGGTCGTCGCCGCCGGCGCCGGAGCCTTCGCGCTGCTCGGTGGGCTATGGGCACCCCCGCCCGCGGTGGCGCTGCCGGCCGCGGCGGCAACGGCCGCGTCGAGTGTCTCGACACAGAGCTCGCTGCGCAGCCACTCGGTGTGGCTCTCGGCGGGTTCGGGCAGCGCCACCTGGAAGTCGCTCGTTTCGATCGAGTCCGCGATCGCGTCGCAGCACGCGGAGCTCCTGAACGACGAGCAGCAGATCACGGCGGTGACCAACCAGCTCGGCGCCACGGCCCAGACCCCGACGGCCGACGCGCTGCGCCCCTCCGCTGACGCGTTGCGGCCGTCCGCGCCGGGCGTGCTGAAGTCGGAGCTGCAGCAGCTCGTGACCGACCATCAGAACGTGCTCGGCACGTACAACACCACGCTTCAGAAGGAGTACTCGTTCTACGTCGCGACCGCGCAGTCGCCGCAGAGCACGAGCGAGCTGACGTCGGTCGCGGAGTACGCGCCGCAGGAGATCGGGCAGGCGATCACCACGAATCTCACCCTCGTGCAGACACAGCTGCAGCAGGAGGCGCAGATTGCAGCTGCATCGGCCGCGGAGCTCGTCAGGATCCAGGCGGCCGGCACCGAGGTCGCGGACCTCACCGGGCCGGCGCCGACGTTCGCTGCCCCTGCGAGCGGCGTGCTCACCCAGCCGTTCGGTGACACGCAGTTTCCGCTGGAGCCGCCGATCACCTACAACGGCGTCTTCTACCCGCACTTCCACACCGGTATCGACCTTGCGGCGCCGTTGGACACCCCGGTCGATGCGGCGGCGGATGGCCATGTGGTGCTCGCGGCCTCGAGCGTCGACGCCCAGGGACACCTGACCGGGTACGGCAACTTCGTGCTGATCGCCCACGCGGACGGCTACAACACGCTCTACGCGCACCTGGACAGAATCGTTGTGAAGGTGGGGGACACGGTGCGGCAGGGCCAGGAGATCGGCCTGTTGGGGTCGACCGGGTGGTCCACGGGCCCGCACGTCCACTTCGAGATCCGCAAGGGCGACGTGTACGTCGACCCCGCGCCGTATCTCGGGTCGCAGATCAAGCAGACCTAGCGGGCGGGCGGGGCGGAGAGCAAGCGGCGCAATCGGTCCGATCGCCCCGATCCAGTCCAAGTTCGCAAGGTCTGGGCCCCCACGAACGTTTTCCTTGGACGTACCAGTGGGACGCGTCTGAGCCGTCTGGAGCAGATCGATGCCTGTCCGTACGACGCCGGCGCGCGTTGCGCTGGCTGGAGTGGTGGTTGCGCTGGGGGTCGCAGTCGGCCCCGCCGTGATGGCGGTGTCGGCCGGGACCCCCGGGTCCGACTGCCTGCTCGGCCTGATCTGCCCGCCTCCGACGCCGACGCCGGCACCGCCGCCGCCGCCACCGCCGCCACCACCACCACCCCCTCCTGCGTCGCATCCCACCACCGGCAGCGGTGCCAGCTCGGGGCCGGCGCAGAGCGTCAGCGGGCCCGCGCTCTCCCAGTCGCTGTTGCCTGGCATCGCGGTCGACCCCAACTACGAGATCGCCACCCAGGCGGCGCAGATCGAGAGCAACCCGATCGCCGCGCAGCGGCCGGACCTGATGCATTTCCACCCGCCGCAAATGGCGAGCCAGGCCGGCACGGGCGATCCCACGAACACCCAGCTCCTCGACCCGACCGCAGGCCTCATCGCGGGCGGGATCGCCGCCGCGGTCGTTGCCGGGCTGCTCGCCTTCCTGTCGGTGATGGTGATACGCCGCCGCACGACCAATCCGCGGCAGCGACGCGCCCTGGTCGTTGCGCCGGTGTTCGGTGGGATTCAGGCTGCGCTGCTGGTCACGCTGCTGACGGGCCACGCAGGTGCTGGCGCCGCCACGGCGCCCGCGGCGACGCCGTCGGCGGAGCTGGCAGGCACGGTGCTGAGCGCGCTCCGCGCACACTCGGTGACCGTGCCCGTGGGCACGGGCAGCAGGACGTGGGGATCGCTGGTGTCGATCGAATCGGCCCTGACCTCGCAGCAGGACAGCCTGACGACCGACGAGCAGCAGATCGCCGCGATCACACCGCAGCTCAGCGGCGTCGAGAATGCCAAGGGGTTCGCGCGCCGCCCCGGGGCGATGGGCGTCCTCCAGCAGACGCTGCGCCTCGACGTCGCCGATCACCAGAACCAGCTCTCGTCCTTCAACAAGAGCCTGCAGCAGGAGTACACGTTCTTCGTCACCGCCGCCCAGTCACCGCAGGCCGCCACTGAGCTGCGCAGCGTCGCGGTGCACACGCCGCCGGACGTGGCGAACGCCGTCACGACCGATCTGAACCTGGTGCAGACGCAGATGCAGCAGGAGACGGAGATTGCGGCGGCATCGGGCACCAACCAGCTCCTGCCGCAGCTGCTGAGCGGATCGAGCCTCACGTTCCATGCGCCGGTGGCCGGTTACGTGAGCCAGCCGTTCGGGCCGACGGCGTTCTCGCTGGAGCCGCCGATCACGTACAACGGCATCTTCTACCCCCACTTCCACACCGGGCTCGACATCGCGGCGCCGATGGACACGCCGCTGCATGCCGCCGCCTCGGGCGTGATCCTGCTGGCGACGTCGAGCGTCGACGTGACCGGCCATCTGGCCGGCTATGGGAACTACGTGGTCATCGGGCACAGCGGCGGGTTCATGACGCTCTACGGCCACATGGACCGGCTGCTGGTGAGCCCGGGCCAGCACGTGAACGCCGGCGACGTGATCGGCCTGCTGGGGTCGACGGGCTGGTCCACAGGGCCGCACGTGCACTTCGAGATCCGGAAAAATGGGATGTACACCGACCCGGCGCCGTACATCCGCAACGACCTCGGCTGAGCAGAATCGCCTCGAGGGGGCTGGCCGGTACCTGCCGCTTGGGGTACGCGGTCGAGCCCTCCCTACCAGTGCATCAAGCGGGAATTGGTCGAATCTCCTGAGCGGCTCGCCGCTCGGCACTCGCCGCCCACTGAGCTCCGATCACGCCTGGGGCGGCTCCGTGACGCCCCCTTCTCGACAGGTACGCGGCCAGCCTCATCAGCCTTCACCTCGCCGATCTCGTCCGGCGTTCGGCGGGTAGCTCTACATCTTCAGCACAATCGCCTCCCGTGAAGCGCAGCACGCTCGTCTGGCTTGTCATCGGTGCGGTGATCCTCGCGGTGGGCATCGCGGCCATCGGCGTGCTCGAGCTCACCACCGGCAATGGGACGTACAAGGTGCCGGCGGGCGATGCGCTGGTGAACCTCGACGGCGTGGCCGCAGCCGCCAACGCCGGCCAGGCCGCGAAGGTCGACCTTGGGTCAGGGCCGGAGCAGCATTTCCAGGGCACGACCGGATGCGCGTCGAGACACTTCGTCGCGTACTATGGCGGCGCGCCGAACGCGCCGATGCTGCTGGTCATCAGCAAGACGCAGGCCACGCTCGCGTACGGATCAGACGTGTATCGCTTCGATGAAGGCCCGAAGCTTCAGAACGCGCTGCTGCTCTGGCAGGGCGACTTCGGGCCCACCGGCACGTTCAGCCACATCGTCGTGCAGGTGAACTGCCCTCAGCTCTGACAGGTCTGGCTCATCGCCGTCCAGTTGTGGAGAATGGCGACCACAGGAGCCGGCAGCTGAGGAGAGGTGTCATGTCCGACAGTGTGTATCGGGTCACGGAGCTCGTGGGCACGAGCACGGAGTCGTGGGAGGCTGCGGCGCGTGTGGCCATCGAGACGGCGTCCAGCTCGCTGCGCGACCTGCGCGTGGCCGAGGTGGTGAAGCTCGACGTCACCATCGAGGACGGCAAGGTCGCCCGCTTCCGCGCGCGTCTCAACGTCTCGTTCAAGTACGAGCAGGAGTGAGGTGACCTCAGCTCCGGACGTCCGCGTGCAGGCTGGACATTTCCAGTACCGCGGAAACCGGCTCGCGTACACGTCGTTCGGCGAGGGGCAACGCTGGGTGGTCCTCATGCCCGGCCTGCTCCTGCCCGTGACCATGCAGGAGCCGCTCGCGCGGCACCTGGCGCAGCAGGGCAATCACTTGATCACGCTGGATCCGCTCGGTCATGGGCGCTCGGAGCACCCGTACGACATGACGCGGTACTCGGTCAACGACTTCGCGCACGAGGTCGTGGCGCTGCTCGACCACCTCGACATCGACGAGGCGGTGATCGGCGGCACGTCGCTCGGCGCCAACATCACGCTCGAGGTCGCGGCGATCGCGCCGCGACGGGTGCGTGGCATGGTGCTCGAGATGCCGGTGCTGGAGAACGGGCTGGTGGCGTCGGCGATGACGTTCGGTCCGTTGCTCGTCGCGTTGCATTTCTTCGGCCGCGAGCTCAGCTGGGTGTCGGCGGGTCTGCGCAAGATCCCGCGGCGGCTCGTGCCCTTCTGGGGCAACGTCACCCTCGATGTCATGCGCCAGCCACCCACGGTCAGCGGAGCCGTGTTGCAGGGTCTGTTCTTCGGCCACGTGGCGCCGCACCGCGACGTGCGGCGGACGTTCACGCAGCCGGCGCTGGTCATCGGCCACCATCGCGACCCCGTGCACCCGTTCTCGGATGCCGGCATGCTGGCGGGGGAGCTGCCGAACGCCCGCCTCTGCGAGGCGTCGCACATCCTCGAGCTGCGCTTCAACCCGGAGCGTCTGTCCGGAGAGATCGCCGGCTTCGTGAACGATTGCTGGACACCGCGCGTGCACGGCGCGCGAACCCGGCGGCGGACGGCGTAGCGGACCTACCACCCGGTACGGTGAGGCGATGGCAGAGATACCGGGTGCTCATGCGCGCACGCGCCCGCGCGTTCTGAGCGGGATTCAGCCCGACCACTCGCTGCACATCGGCAACTACCTCGGCGCGCTGCGCAACTGGGTGCGCGATCAGGACCGGTACGAGAACTACTTCTGCATCGTCGACCTGCATGCGCTCACGCAGCATCCCGATCCCGCCAAGCTCCGCGCCAACACGCTCGAGCTCGCGGCGGTCTACGTCGCCAGCGGGCTCGATCCCAGCCGCTGCGAGATCTTCGTGCAGTCCCACGTGCCCGCGCACAGTGAGCTCAACTGGATTCTCGAGTGCCTCACGCCGATGGGCTGGCTCGACCGCATGACTCAGTTCAAGGCACGACGGCAGGCACAGGGAAGCGAGCGCATCGCGACCGGCGTGTACACCTACCCGGTGCTGCAGACAGCGGACATCGTCCTGTACGACGCCGACTTCGTGCCGGTCG
>JAFALX010000431.1 GCA_019234035.1 Candidatus Dormiibacterota bacterium
GATGGTGCGAGTCCTCGGCACCGCGGCTGCGTAGGAGCCTCATGATTGCTCTGACGAGCGACCCATTGACGACGGAAACAATTCGTCGAGTCGTCGCGTCACTAGGCGGGGAGCGACAAGGGTGAGATGAGCAGTGGTGCGCGTCACGCTGGCACCAGCGCCGGCGAGCGGTTCAATGAGTTGTCGCACACATGGCGCCGCAGGTTCCGCCGCGTATGGGTCGCGTTCTTCGCGGTCGCCGCGGCCTTTGCCGTCGCCGGCTATCTGGCCCCCGGGCAGTGGAAGCTGTACCTCGGCATTCTCGCCGGCGGCGTGTTGGGGGTCAGCATGGCGCTGCGCGATACACCCCCGCAGTACATCGAGAGCTGGCGCCTCGGGCGCGAAGGCGAGCGACGCACGGAGCGGCGACTCAAGCGCCTTGCGGCGGCTGGGTGGCTGGTCTGGCATGACCTCAGCTGGGCTGGCCGGGCCAACGTCGATCACGTGGTGATCGGGAACTCAGGAATCTTCCTCGTCGATTCGAAGAACTACAACGGCACCATCGAGGTGCATGACGGCGCGATCAGGGTTCGGTGGATCGAGGACCCTGGCGACGGGTGGGAGTCCCGAGCCATCGCCCGGGGCACGAAGGCGGCGAGTGCAGCGCTTGCCGAGCGCATCGCCGCCACGTGTGGCCTCAGCCCATGGGTCCAACCCGTGGTGGTCGTGTGGGGCCGGTTCCGCAGCGTGTCGTCGAGGACAGCGGCGTGTGCTTCGTCCACGGTGATGCCGTGACGGAATGGCTCGAGCAGCGGCCGCCGCGGCTGCACTCGTCGACGGTGAATCGCCTGGCAGCTGCGGTGACGTCGCTCGTGAACACGGACGCGGGGCGTGACGGGGCTCCAGCCGATGCGACGACTGCGGGATGACACCTCGCGCACGCAGTCGCACGGTGAGCCTCGGCGGTGAGCTCGAGCCACCGGGCCGACGCGCCGCGAGCGTATGGCGGGACCGAACAGCCGCCGGTCCCGAGCTCGTGGGAACGGGAGTTATCAGCTGTAAGTTCGTGATGCGGCCGCGACGGGAGCGGGCTGAGAGGCCCACGGGAGCTGGGTTTCGGATCGCTTTGAGCCAAAAATAGGCGGCTTGTCGCGCGTGCCCTTCAGTGCGGCTTTGCGCCGGAGGCGGCGGATACCACGGCGTCACCGTTCCCTTGCTTCGTCTTTAGGCGTCCGCCGGCGTGCCTTCGGGCGGCGCCGAGCAGGTACCGCTACCGCGTCCGCGCCGCCGTCATGTCGCGCCGCCGCCCCCCAACAGAGTCGACGGACCGTGGCTGCGTCGAGTCCAGGTTCGCGAGTCAGCACCCCAATCACGTCAGGATCGCGCAGAAGCGGCGCGAGTTGAGACGGTGCATCAGTCGGCACGCGCTCGAGACCCATGGCACATGCCACGAGTTCACTGCGACTGGCGAAGAGATCCGCCAAGGCAGGCCAACGGATGCTAAGAATCGTCCAGACGGCTCGGAAACGCCGGCCCACTGTGTTGAACTCCAACGCGTCAACGGCCTCCGCCAATCCGTACGTGTTCAAGAACCTCTTCATCGAGCGCGGGTTCGCGGGGAGTAGATCGGCATACGATTCGAGCCAGTGCTGAGTTGCCTCCTGAACGGGGACGGAGGCAAGACGGTCGACGGCCGCAGCCGCGACGGCAGCCTGGATATCCGCACTGCTATTCCGCGCTTCGTCCAGGGCGCCGAACACAGCATCAGCGCTACGCGCATCGGTGACCCGACGGACCGCGGGGGAAGACTGATCCGCTGTGACGGCGACCTCCGTCCCGTCACGGAGAAGCCCCCCAAGGAACGTACGCTGCCGCTCCGAGGTCACGTGCGGTACCCGCACTGAGAGCTGAAAGACCTTATCGAGGAAGAGGTACCCCAGCGGCACCCCAGGGCGCTCTACCGCCACGCGCGCGCTTCCGTGCACCATCTCGTAACTGGCCCGCAACCAGGCGCCGTCGGCGGCTACCACCACATAGGGACCCCCGGACTCGCGGGGCAGGCCCGTCGTGGCCGCCACCAGCTTCGGCCCACGATCGCGCACAAGGTTTTGTATTGCATCCAGCAACTCGGCGACATAGTCGGAGTCACACCGGTCCAAGTCGTCAACAAGGAAGATCGCCGAGCGAGGCCTGCCGTCCGGGCCACCCTTCCCGACATAGTCGAGGACCCACTCAATGTGGCGGGTCACTCTGCCCATCGGGTCATCCGTCGCGCTCTCAAACCACCTGGCGGCCGCGGGGCTGTCCCAAAAGAGAAAACGACCGACCACCGCGGAGACGGCGACGAGTGAAGTGATCATGCCGATGCCGGCGCCAATAGCCTTCGCCGCCGGATCGAGTCGCGCGACCCCTCCGCCGGTGGCCACCCAGATGCCCAACCCTGTGAGCAGCGCCGCGGCAGCCAGCATCGTTATCCAAAGCGCGGGACCGGCCCATCGCAGCCTGTAGAAGTGTTCGGCGATACGGAAGCGCAGCCGCTTGATGACACCG
>JAFALX010000157.1 GCA_019234035.1 Candidatus Dormiibacterota bacterium
AATGGTGCCCCCGGGGGTGAGCCGGACCGGTGCGCACTTGGCGATCCGCGCCACCGGCTCCCATTCGGCCTTTGGATCAAGGACCGCCAGCTTGCGGCCGAACACCGTCTGGCGATGCCCGTACGTCTTGCCGAAGGACGACTTGCCCCGGCCCAGTTGCCCGATCACTAGCATGTTCGGGCCGGTGAGCTCGCCGCGCTCGTACAGCTCCCAGGGGTCGTAACAGAAGGCGCCGCCGAAGCGATCGCGGCCGATGTACACACCGCGCGGCCCGAGGCCGCCTTCGGCCACCCACGGATACAGCGCCTGCAGATGCGCAGTGGTGACGCGGTGCGCCGGATGACGCGGCCGTGGCATCAGCGCAGTCCGCGGCCCAGCGGCAACGTGTACGTGAAGGCTTCGTCCTGCTCGCCGTTCATGCGGCGCAGGTCGAGTGCGCACTCGTTTGCACGCTGCTCCACCTCACCACACGCGAGCTCGAGCTCCTCGGCCGACGGTGCACTGACCGTGATGTATGCGGAGAAGCGAAAATCCGCATAGCCATCAGCCAATTCCTGCTCGCGACGCTCCGCGTTCTCTGCTTCGCGCAGCTTGCGGAACGATGTCCGGAACCCGTGTCGCTGTCGCAGCGACTCATCGGTCATGTCAGCGATGCGCGCGTGCTCGATGTCGCGATGCGACCGCAACGGCGGGATCGGCTCCATCGTGACTGCGACGGTGCGCGGTACGGTCGTCTGCAACAGCAGCGCGACCAGCCAGTCGGGCCCGACGTCGACGCGAGGCAGCTCGCTGATCCAGTACGTCGCGTGCCAGGCGGAGTCCGTGCGATACGTGTCCCAGTTCGTCTCCGTCGCCATCGGCCATGCGTTGGCGGGTGCTGTGCCGGCGCTCTGCGGGTATTGCGCCGCGCGCGCGGCAAGCTGGGCCCGCGCCGCGGGGTCGAACGCAAGCCGCATAGACTCGGCCAGCAGGCGCGGTGTGAGCACGCCGGTGACCATGACCTCACCCGCTTGCAACTCGGTGGTCAGTGACGTCAGGCGACGGGCGAGGACGGTGCAGGCACCCTGATCTCCGCCACCCGCCAGGCGGATTGCACGCGACGCTCGGCGCGCATCGACGGTCAGCGCGACGCATGCCTCGTGCGCCTGCGTCGCCGCGCCGGCGTCCTCGATCAGCTGCGCGTACGCCTGATACGGCTCCGACGCCGGGGGCAGGGCTGCGGCATCCGCCATGTAGCGCATCACGCCATCGCTGTCGTCCGGCAACGTGCGCTCGAGCAGCTGCACGCGGCTCACCACCCCGCTTTCGCGTGCCAGTCCCTTGAGCACCGCTCCGAACGCAGCCAGGCGACGCGCTTTGTCGGACGGATCGAGCAGCACGAAGCTGCGCCCGCGCGTGGCCAGGACAGCGGTATATGTCCCCGCGCGGCTGTCCTTGGCGACGCCGAGTGTGCCGCCCTGGACCGGCGCCGCGAGGATCTCGAGCGAGCCCAGCGCTTGGGGCAGGGGTGCGTGGGCAGCTGGGTCTCCGGCAACGCGACCCACGAGTGGCGCGTGGGAGACATAACGATGGCCGCCCGTGACGCGGCGCGCCAGGTAACGCACGGCGATCGGCGACCACTCCTCCACCGAGCGGCCGGCGATGGGCACGAACGCAAACGCAAACGCCGCGATCACCGTCAACACGGCGAGCGGCAATCCGAGCGAGCCGCTTGACGAGCGCAGCAGGATCACGACCAAGACCACCGCGATGCCAACCGCCGCGATCTGCCCGGGACGGAGCCCGAGGATGACGCCGCGGCGCTCGAGCGGCCCAAACCGATATCGCGCCCGGGTGGTTTCAGTCACGGGTCTGTCCTCCGTTGGACGGTGGGAGCGCGGGTGCCCGCGGCCCGTTCGACGGCGGGGGTGGCGGCGGCGGCGCGTCCGAGGCGCCGCCACCACTCGGGCGTGCGGGTCTGCTCGGCCCGTCCGAACCCAGGCGGGCCGCCGGACTGCCACCCATGCTGGCCAGGGACGGCGACGCTTCGGCGCCGGCCAGCTTCAGCGTTCCTCCGCCGCCACCTGCGCCGGCCCCGACGAGCGCAACGCTCCGCGCCGCCGAGCCTGCCTCGCCGAGCACACCGCGCGCGGGTCCCGCGCCGCTGCCGTGCAGCTGGGCGGACACGC
>JAFALX010000053.1 GCA_019234035.1 Candidatus Dormiibacterota bacterium
CCAGGCGCCGTCCGGCGGCACCGCTCCGAGCACTCCCCGATCGGCCCACGCCTGGATCTCGTCCTCGGGGCGGCCGGCCTCGCTTGCGATGGCGTCGAGCGACCACGTCTCGGCACGCGCTCGCGCGTGCGGCGGACGGGTGAGCACCGTGAGTGCCTGGGCCAGCGCCGCAGCTCCCGCGCGCGTCCGGCCGCTGAACCTCCCGAGCGGCGCGCCCAGTGACGCCACACGCTCCACCACGCTGCCGGGCACCGCGGAGACCGCGGCATCGATCGCGCGCCGTGCGGCGCCGGAAGTGTGCCGTGCCATCGCTGCCGTCAGGGATGCTAGTGCAGACGAGTCACGACGGTGCGCGGCCGCCGAGGCCGATGAAGAGGCAAGAAACCTCCGCGACGGGACGCTAGGGGTTCGGGTCCGAGCCGGTCGTCTCGCAGAGCACGGTGTCCGCCTCGGTGCGGAATGGCGCCGCGGCCAGCGCCGGCGGAGCGCCGAACGGCGCCGCTCCGTGGCTCACGAGACACTCCCCAAGGTGGTTCGCATTGGCATCGCGGTACGTGAGCGCCGGGAGATTCCATTTGCGCTGGATCGTCGCCAGGATCGAGGTGTGGTCGTACGTCGTGTGCGACGTGAACCCGGCGCGCGCGTACGGCGAGACGACGACCGCGGGGACGCGGAAGCCGTACCGCGTGTAGTCGTCGCCGTACGTGTTGATCGACCTCGGCGGGCTGTACCCCCTCCCGGGATACGTGCCGTCGCCCGGGTTGAGCGCTGCCGGCGGCGCCACGTGGTCGTAGTAGCCGCCGTGCTCGTCGTACGTGAACACGAGCAGCGACCGCTGCCAGGCCGGTGAGCTCATCAACGCGTTGACCACGCCGGCGACGAACGTCTGCCCCACCTGCACGTTCTGCGGGTTCTCCTCGCTGCCGAACTCGTAGTCGGGCTCGACCAGGACAACCGACTCGAGGAGGCCGGTGCGGCACTTCGCCGCGAACGTGTCGATCGTCGTCTGCGGCAGCCCACCGGGACCGAAGAGGTGCGTGCCCGATTGCTGGGCGGCCCACGTGGCGCCGAACAGGCCCGGCGTCGGCAGGTTGGTGTAGTAGTCGCCCCAGCTGATGGCGAAGTGGTCGAGCACCTGGAAGATGTGGCCGTTCTTCGGGGTGACCGTCGGCGGCGGCGTGTCGGTGCTGACCAGCCCCGCGGCGGTGCCCGCCATGAGGAACAGGCGATTGGGATATGTCTGGCAGAGCGTCGAGGAGAAGTACGAGTCGCACACCGGGAACGACGACGCCAGCGAATAGTAGAACGGCATGAGCCGCTGGTCCCAGTAGCCGAGCGCCGAGGGTGAGCTGCCAAGGACGAAGCCGTCCATCGCACCACCGTCGTACGCCTGGTGGCTCGCGTCCCACGCCTGGCTCACCGCGCCGGGCTGGCAGCCGTCGGGCATGGCGAAGGGCGTGTGCACCGCGCCGCCCGCATCGCGCTGCGGCACCGCGGTGCGTGGAGTGCCCGTGGCGTCCAGCGACGGCCACCCGTTGACGCGGTGGCGAAGCTGTCGCACCTCGAAGGGCAGCATGCCGAAGTAGTTGTCGAAGGAGTGGTTCTCCATCATCACGACGATGATGTGGTCGATGTTGGCCAATTCAGGCGCGAGATCCGGCTGCGGGACACCTGCGGGCCGCGTGGGGAACGGCAGGCTGCCGGGCCCCCGAGCCGGCATGCCGGCGGCGAGGTCCTGCACCGCGGTGAGCAGCCGCGCGGGCACGGCACTGGCCGCCACCGCCGCGCCACCCCACTGCAGAAAGCACCGTCGCGGAATCGGCCTGGAGAACAGCGGACCGCTCATGGTCAGTGGCCGGCGCTGAACAGATCGGACATCGACGTGGCGCTCGCCGCATTGTTGAGGTGCGTGGAGATCCCCAAGGCGTCCTCGGTGGTGCGCAGCAGCGAGGCGTGGTCGTGCGCGACCGTGGACGTGGAGCCGCCGCGCACGTGGGCGCCGAGCGCCAGCAGGCCCACCTTGCCGCCGAACCCGGGCAGGCCGCCGGGTCCGCCGGTGCAGCAGCCGGCGAGGTCTGTGGCCGAGCCCTCGTCGGTGGTGATGAACAGCACGCCGTCGTGCGCCTTCATGTAGCGCAGCAGCGAAGGCAGGTTCGCCCGGAGCCACGCATCCGCCGCGGCGAGACCGCCGGTCTGCGCGCCGGCGCAGGGATTGTCATGCCCGTCGTGGCACGTGTCCGGCGTGATGAAGAAGTAGTTGGGCACGGTGTTGTTCGCGAGGTCACTCGCCAGGCCGGTGAACGGCACGTCGTGTGCGGCGCAGCGGCTCGCGTTGCCCGTGACGTCGCTGTAGTAGTTGAAGGCGTTGTGCCGGTCGGCATAGTTGCCGGCGGGCGGGGCTGTGCTGTCGCCCTGGTAGGGATCCGATGCGGTCGATGTCGGATCGAGCGTGGCGTGGAAGCACGGCTGCGGCATCGAATCGGCGTACTCCTTCCAGGTCAGCCCGGCGTGCTCCGCCTGATCGCCGATGTTCGCCCCATTGCCCGTCAGCGGCGTGTTCACGGTCTGCTGGCACGCGTACAGGCTGATGCCGATGCAGTCGCTGTCGGTCGACGGGTTGCCCGCCTGTCCGCTGGTCATCGTGATGTAGTTGTCGAGGCTCACGTGGCCGTCCGCGAAGTAGTTCTGCGCGAAAGCGCCGGACGGCACCAGCGAGTTGAGGTACGTCGCCACGCTGGACGCGCCCCACGTCGCGCTCTCCGACTCGTTCTCCAGCACGAGCACACCGACATGCCTGAACACCGGGACGCGGCCGCTGGGCGCCTGCCCGTCGGCGCGAACTGCGACGACGACGCTGAGTGCGATCAGCGCAGCCACCGCTGCGATCGCGATGCGAATGACGCGCGGCCTCCGCTGCATCTCACTCCTCCTGAAGCGCCTGGCGACGAACGACGAATGAGGCTAGCGGAGTGGTACGGCCTTAATACCTGGCTAACCGGGCAGTCACATCACCGCGCGCGGACATGCGGCATGCCCGCGCTGAGCGGGTCCGGGAGCACGGTACGGCACTCACCGCGGTACGCGCGAGGAGGCCGCAGGCGCCCGCCGCGCCCGCGACCTGGTGTCGCCCCCTCTCTACGCGGAATCAGGTGGGAAGAATCTTGCGCTTGAAGTTGGCGTTGGTCACGTCGGCGAACGACGTGTACAGCGCCGCAACCGCGGTTGCCAGACCGAGGTACCCGCCGATGTTGGTCCACACGGTTTTGGGGTCGTTCGTCCACGCGCCGATCGCGAGCGCGACGAACGTCAGTGTCAGCAGCAGGAAGACCACCTGCACCGCACGACTGCCGCCCAGCGAGGCCACGAACATGTAGGCGGTGAAGATGCCCCACGCGATCAGGTAGGTGCCGAGCACCGCGGTGAGTGCCTTGGGATCCTTGATGGCGGGCAGGAAGTACTGCACCAGCAGGAAGTAACTGATCCAGAAGGCGCCGAAGCTCGTGAAGGCTGTGGCGGCAAACGTGTTGCCCCGCCGGAACTCCCACATCCCCGCCAAAAGCTGGCCGCCGCCGCCGAACGGAATCGCCAGTGCCAGCACTGCGGGAGTCGCCGCAGCGGATATCCATCCCGCGTTGATGGCCGACAGCACCAGCGTCGTCATGCCGAACGCCACCAGACCGAGTGGCGCCGGGTCCGCGACGAGCGGTACCTCCACCGCCGAAGAGGGTCCCGTGACAGTTGGCACGGTCTGCGACATCGGCGTGCCGGTCAACGATCTGTCCGGGACCGTGCCCGCCGTCTGACTACCCGAGATTGCCATTGGCATTCTCCTCAATCGGGAGTCGCGACCGACTCCCACGTACTTGTCTCAGTTGTAGAAGCCACGAATGACACGAACGTTACGAGCGGCCCTCTATGCCTCCTTGTCCTGTTCCTCCTGCGAACGTCGTTGCAGATCAGCAACGATCCCGGCATCGGCGAGCGTCGTGGTGTCACCCAGCTGACGGTTCTCGGCGATGTCGCGGAGCAGCCGGCGCATGATCTTGCCGCTGCGCGTCTTGGGCAGGTCCGGGGTGAAGGCGATCCACTTGGGTCGCGCGATGGGGCCGATCAGCTTCGCCACGTGGCCACGCAGCTCCACGATCAGCTCGGTGGACTCGTCGTAGCCGCCGCGCAACGTGACGAAGGCGGAGATCGCCTGCCCCGTTTCCGCGTCGCTCTTGGCGACGACTGCGGCCTCGGCCACCGCGGGGTGGTCGACGAGGGCCGATTCGACCTCGGTGGTCGAGATGCGGTGCCCGGCGACGTTCATCACGTCGTCGACGCGACCCATGAACCAGAAGTCGCCGTCATCGTCGATGCGCGCGCCGTCGCCGGCGAAGTACTTGTCGCCGAAGCGCGCCCAGTAGGTCTGCTTGTAGCGCTCGTCGTCGCCCCAGATGCCACGCAGCATCCCGGGCCACGGCTTGAGCAGCGCGGCGTAGCCGCCGCCGACCTTGATGATCTGCCCCTGCTCATCGACGACCGCCGCGCTGATCCCGGGCAGCGGCTTGGTCGCCGACCCCGGCTTGAGCGTGGTCACCCCAGGCAGCGGCGCGATCATGATGCCGCCGGTCTCGGTCTGCCACCACGTGTCCACCACCGGTGTGCGGTTGCCGCCGATGTGCTCGCGGTACCAGATCCAGGCCTCGGGGTTGATCGGCTCGCCGACCGTGCCGAGCAGGCGCAGCGAGCTGAGGTCGTGCTGCGCCGGGTGCTCCGGCCCCCACTTCATGAACGTGCGGATCGCGGTGGGAGCGCAGTACAGCACCGTCACGCCGTGCTTCGCGATGATCGACCACCAGCGGTCCTTGTTCGGGTAGTCGGGCGTGCCCTCGTACATCACCGAGGTCACGCCGTTGCCGAGCGGCCCGTACACGATGTAGGAGTGCCCGGTCACCCATCCGATGTCGGCGGCACACCAGTACACCGTGTCCGGCTGGATGTCGAACACGTAGTCGTGCGTGAACATCGTGTAGAGGTGGTAGCCGGCAGTGGTGTGCTTGATGCCCTTGGGCTTCGCCGTCGTCCCCGACGTGTAGAGCGTGAACAGCAGGTCCTCCGACTCCATCTGTTCCGGCTCGCACGTCGTCGGCTGGTCATGGATCACGTCGTGGTACCAGAGGTCACGCCTCTCCCTCATCGGGACCTCATTGCCGGTGCGCCGCACCACCACCACGTTGCGGATGGACGGCGCGCGCTCCACCGCCTCGTCGACGTTGCGCTTCAGCGGCACGGCGTTGCCGCGGCGCCAGCCCTCGTCGGCCGTGATGAGCAGCACCGCCTCGGCGTCGTTCATCCGGTCGCGGACGGCCTCGGCGCTGAACCCGCCGAACACCACCGAGTGCGGCGCGCCGATGCGGGCGCAGGCGAGCATCGCCACCGGCAGCTCCGGGATCATCGGCATGTAGATCCCGACGCGGTCCCCCTTCTTGACGCCCAGCGCGCGCAGGGCGTTGGCGAACCGGCAGACCTCGTCGAGCAGGTCGCGATACGTGATGGTGCGGGTCTCGCCGAGCGGCTCAGCCTCCCAGTGGTAGGCGACCTTGTCGCCCCGGCCTGCCTCGACGTGGCGGTCGAGGCAGTTGTAGGAGACGTTCATGCGGCCGCCGCCGAACCACGTGGCGAACGGGAGGTTCCACTCGAGGACGCGATCGAACGGCTTGTACCAGGAGATGTACCTCCGAGCCTGCTCGGCCCAGAACCCCTCCGGGTCGGCCTCCGCCGCGCGGTACAGGCTGTCGTCCGTGACCCGCGCCCGCCGCTGGAACTCGGCTGTGGGCGGAAACGTGCGCCGCTCCTCGAGCAGCGTGTCGATCGTTTTGATTTCGACGCTCACAGCAGGTACTCCACCCGCCAAATCCTCCAAGTACTGCAACGATGATGGCACTCCGGACCCGGGAGCACAACAATGCGCGTCTACCGCGCCACTCGCTCCACCCTGGTGGGTGCGACGGTGGGCGGTCCGGCTGCGGCGTCGCCCTCGGCGGCAAGTGCGACATCGGCCTCGACGCCAGGCGTGCGGCGGCGGGTGGAGAAAAAGGACCCTGCGATCACGAGCGCGAACCCGGCGGCCGCGCTCGCGCCGAACGGTTCGCCGAGCACGAGGACACCCGCCAGGACCGCGACCGCCGGATTGATGTAGGTCACGACGGTGGCCCGGATGGGCCCCACCTCCCGGATCAGCGTGAAGAACACCGGGAACGCGAACGCGGTGCAGACGACGCCGAGCGCGATCACCGCCGTGATCGCCGAGCCATGCGGCGACACGTGTCCCAGCTGCACGGCCGCCGGCCCCGCATACGCCGCAGCGACGAGCGTGAATGCAGCCGCGACCACTCCCGTGCCGGAGAGGCCGTCCATGTATCGGGTGATGATCTGGGGGCCCACCGCGTACCCGATCGTGACGAGTGCGATCTCGCAG
>JAFALX010000136.1 GCA_019234035.1 Candidatus Dormiibacterota bacterium
TAAGGGGATGCGCTGCGTGCGGTTAAAGAGGAAATAGGTCTTGTGGGTAAACGACTACTGCTGTAGCGCGGTCACCTGCACAACGCCCGTCATCTTCGCGTTCTCGCCACTGTGGTAGGCGATGCTCTCGATGTTCTGCGGCACGAACACATACGTGCCCCCAGGTGGTATCGCTGTGCCGGACCCCCCGACGACGGCGTTGAAGGCAACCTTGACCGGCGAGCTCGTCGTGTTCTTCCAGGTCACCGCCGCGCAGCATGGGGCGACGAGCCACTGTGGGTGAAAGCCGGAGTCGGTGATCAGCACCGTGTAGCCCATGTCGAAGTTGGGGTCGGGGTTCGCGTCTTCCTTCGAGAACCCTGATGCCGGCGTTGCGGAGGGCGTCGCGCCCGGCTTTGGCGTCGTCAGCGTGTTGGCGGGCGGCGGCGGCGGAGGCGGGCTGCATGCGGTGACAACGAACAGCATCGTCAGCGCGAGCAGCGCAAGCCATGGTCCGCGTCGGGTGATCACATCGTCCCTGGAAGCAGGCTGTCGAGGTTCGCGAACATGAGCAGCGCGAGTGTCGTGATCACCGGTGCTGCGAAGAGATAGAGCACGGAGCGCGGCAGACGATGGCGGAGTCGCCAGCCGATCACGACCACGGCGATGAGCGCATTGAGCCAGACGATCCCGAGCGCGAGACCGATCGGATCGCCCGCGAGACCGAGCTGGCCCGCGTCGAGCAGCGTCGCCGGCCGCTTGTCAAGCGCGATCGGGTCACCCTGGAGCTTCGCCACGACCGCGAGCCGGCCAGTCGCGATCAGCGCCGGGTCGGACGTGAACAGGGTCAACCGGCTGTCCTTGCTGGCGTCGACCACGTCCGGCTGCGACGAGCTGGCGTGCTCCACCTTCGATACGATGTAGGTGAACGCGCCCTGTCCAGTCGTGACGTAGATTGCGTCACCCCTGCGCAGCGACGGGAGCCGCCCGAACGGCGCACCGTATGTCGTGCGCCGGCCCGCGATGACGGCGTTGCCGTACTCCCCGGGCATCGGTGACGCGCTCAGATGGCCGGGGCCAAGCTTCAAGTCGGACGGCGAGGATCCTTCGACGACCACCTGCGCGATCCCGCGGCGGGGAACGCGCAGCAGCGCCACGGGTGTGCCGTCCGCCGGCGTCGTCGAGGGGATGTCCAGCGTGGTCGTCGGCACCGCCTGCTTGAACGTCGCGAGCAGCTCAGCCTGCAGGCGCTGCTGCGGCAGGGAGGACAGGGAGAACTCGTACGCGAGCAGGAGCCCGGCCAGGACGCCGGCGGCGGTGACGATCAACGCCACACGCTGGACGACGGCGCGTGCGGACCACGGCTGCGCTGACGCCTGCTCCGGTCTGCGCACCGCGACAGCCGGAAGCACGTGCGCTGGCGCGACAGGCGTTGTTCCGTCCTGCGTGACGGGCGGCTGCACGACCGCGATCGGCGGCGTCACGGCGCCAACGCTCGCGCCGGGCGCAGACGGATCAGACGGCGGAGGCGACCCAGCCGCCGGAGCGCGGGCGGCGGCCACGGCGGCGCGAAGAGGTAGGTCAGCGGGCCGACGACGACCCCGAACAACGCCACCGCGCCGATCGCGATCAACGCCCACTGCACCCCGCCGGCGACGGGCAGCGAGGCGAGTGCTGGTCCGCCGGCGACCGTGGCCCCACCGCGACCGGACCCGCCCGCCGGCGCGGCGGTCGCCGCGGCCGGCGGCGATCCCGACGCCGACAGGCCGTTGTCGGTGCCGAGGCCCGCGGCTGAGGTGTCACCGCCTGCATCGAATGCGGCGTTGCCGCCCGCGGATCCCGCGCCTCCTGGAGTGCCATCTCCGCTTGCCACGGTGTCTGCTTGCGGGATCAGGTCAGCCGCAGCCATCGACTGGTTGACCATGATCGCGGGCAGCGGCACGTACCCTGCGGGCAGTGCCGTCTGCCCCTGCTGTACCGCGTACTTCAGAAATGCCGCAAGCACCTTGCCCTGCGCTCCGCTGATCTGATTGGTCGGGACCAGCATCGATGACGCCATCGCCATCGGCCACGCGGTGGGGTCCGACGGGGTGTAGTTCGGGGTATACGTGCCGTCGGTGTTCTGTGTCGCGAGCGAGAGCCCCTGGGCAATCGACGTCGGGGTCGCTGCGACGATGGAACCGTTCGGCATTCTGATGCGGACAGTGGTGAGGCCGTAGTACGACGCCGTGCTGGAGTCCATGAAGCCCATGTTCCCGTAGGTGAACCAATCGGTTCCGGGGCTGGCCACGATCGACCCGAGGGCTCGGCTCCCGGAGACATCGGTCACTCCCGCGACCGCCGGGAAGACGGTCTCCGGTCCGGCAGGCCAGCTCCCCGGCCCGAGGGTTTGGGCGAGCCAGGAGGTGAACACCCAAGTCTCGGCCGAGTGCTCGGCCCGGGCATAGGGCCTCATCACGCCCGGAAACTGGATCCCGGGATTCAAGGACTTCACGCCAGGGTCCGCGGCGAAGTTGGCCAGCTGGCCCAGGTAGATCTGCGCGATCTCGTACGGCGTCAGGGTCAGCGTGGTGATCTGCGGTCCTCGCAGGTCGTACATCTTGTACGCCAGGACCAGGCCCGATCCGGTGATGGGCGCGACCTTGTACGACGGTGCCGTCGCGGGCAGCGTGATGGGCGGCAGCGGGCCCGTCACGCCGAAGTTCGCCTGCGACTGGCCCTGAGCGAAGTTGCCCACCCCGTCCACGCTGTTGCTGACGGCGTAGACGATCGGGAGGCTGGTAGGTGCGACGCACACCTGGGACTGCCATGCATAGATGGCGCGGTACGCGGTGGCGGACCCGGTGCCGAACACCGCGCTGGCACCGGGGTCGGGGCAGGCATCAGTTGACGGCGCCAGGGAGATCGACGCGAACACCGCGTTGGTCAGGTCGTTCAGGCTGGCCACCGCGGCGATGACGCACGGGTGCTTGTCGTCGCAGCGGATGGAACCCGTGCCGCCTGAGTTGCGCAGCAGAGTGTCGTTGCCGGAGTACACCGGCAGGTACGTTTCTCCTGAGCCAGTCGCGTCGATGGACGCGGTGACCTGAGGGTTCCTGGCCGTGCAGTCGGTGGCAACATTGACAGGGTTGGCGATGCACTGCCGGAACGCCACGCCGACGCTTGGTGCGAACCCCGTGAGATCCAGCCTCACGTACTGACCGTCGGTGACGTTGGCATTCGGCGTCGCTGCGAGCGTGCCCGCAGCAGCCGCGACCTGCTGCGGCGACGCCACCGCCAACAGAACCCCGGGCAGGCAGGCCAGGAGCGTGATCGCGAACGCGCGCACGCGACGGCGCCGCTGCAGCCTAGCCATGCCGGTCACCGCCGCCGGCCGCGCGGCGCCGCCAGCCTAAGAAGAATGGGACGAACACGGCCACAACGATACAGATGCCGCAGATCAGCAGTGGCAGGAGCGATCCCGTCCGCGCCCCCTGAGCCGCTGTGAGTGCCGCAAGGAACGCGGCCTCGCGCTGCGCCGATCCCAGAGTCGCCACACCGTCTGCGGACGCACTGGCACTGGCACTGGCACTGGCACTGGCACTGGCACCGGCAGATGTGGTTGCGTCCGCCGTCGGCCCTGAGGTGGCATTTGCGGCCGGACCGTTGCCGTTACCGGAGGTTCCGCCGGCGGAGCCGTAGCTCGAGATCGGCGCGGCGGTCGCCGCCGTGCCCGGCGCGTTCGCCACCGTTGGATTCGGGCAGTTGACGCGGTCGATCGGCGGTGTGGGTGGTGCCCCAGGAATCCTGTGCTCGGCGTCGAACACGTTCTGGATGAGCACCGGCGGCAGCGGCGAATAGCCGAGCGGCGACGCCTCGCGCTGGCCACCACACGCGATGTAGATGAGCCACCTGCCCAGCACTGCACCCTTTGCGGGATCGAACCCGCCTGTCTGCACGATCATGTAGCTGTAGCTCGACATCGGATACGCGTTCGGTTCCGGCGAGACGTACACCGAGGTCAGGTTCTGCGTGTTGTCGCTGTTGAACTGCGCGTGCTGCAGTGCGGTGGCGACGTTCACCGCCGTTGGCTGCGTGTAGTTGCCGCTGGCGTTCAGCAGCGACGCCACGGGGAACGAGTAGCCCTTCGCGTAGCCGGCTTCGACGTATCCGATCGCGCCGGGGCCTCTGGTGGCGTCAGCGACGAAGCTGGCAACCTGATCCGAGCCGTTCTCGGAATTGGGGAACACGGGCGGCCAGTTCGAGCACGGCGCCGGGCAGCCCTGGGCCGACGCGAACGGGTTCCACACCGACGGTGCCTCGTTGGCGAGGTAGAGTGAGAACTGCGCTGAGGTGCCCGAGCCATCGGAACGCACGACCGCGTTGATGTGCGTCTCGGCGATGCTCAGCCCGGGATTGAGCGCCTGTATCTCCGGGTCCTGCCAGCTGGTCATCCCGGCCGTGAAGATCCGCGCCGCAGCGTGCGCGTTGAGCCGAAGCGAGGTGATGCGCGATCCGTTCGGAGCGTGCAGGTTGTACATCAGCGACGTGCCGCCGGCAACGTCGGGAAGGTACTCGAAAGAACGGCCCGGCCGCGGCTCACCGGGCTGATAGGGGATTTCGCTGGCAGCGAAGTCCACCGTGCCCTGCGTGAACGCCTGGCGTCCGGCGCTGGAGCCGACGCCCTGGTAGTTGATGGAATAGCCCTGCTGCGCGATGTCCGCGCGCCACTGGTCGAGCGCGATCTGCACCCAGGTCGAGCCCGATCCGTTGACGGTCGGTCCGTTGGCGCTGGCGTCGATCGAACTGGACGCCATCGCGGTCGCGGAGCCGGCGACGGCGAGCACCGACGCGGTCAGCACGCCCCTCACGCGCGTACCCATGCCTCTAACCGAACCTCCCGTGGACGTAGTCCGCAGTGCGCGGGTCGTCGGGGTCGCCGAAGATCTTGGACGTCGGCCCGATCTCGACGATCGCGCCAGGCTGCCCTTCGTCGACGTTGAAGAAGGCGCAACGGTCCGAGATGCGCTGCGCCTGTTGCATGTTGTGGGTCACGATGACGATCGTCACGTCGTTGACGATCTCGGCGATCGTCTCCTCGATGCGGCGCGTCGACGTCGGGTCGAGCGCCGAGCAGGGCTCGTCCATCAGCAGCACCTGCGGCCGCACGGCGAGCGAGCGCGCGATGCAGAGGCGCTGCTGCTGGCCGCCGGAAAGGCTGCCACCGGGATCCTGCAGGCGGTTGCGCACCTCACGCCAGAGCCCGGCGCGCGTCAGGCTCTGCTCCACAACGGTGCGCGGGTCGACGATCTTCTTCCCGGACAGCCGCAGCCCCGAGAGGACGTTGTGATAGATGCTCATCGACGGGAACGGATTGGGCTTCTGGAAGACCATCCCGATCCTCCGCCGGGTCTCTATGCGACGCTGGCCTGCGTCGTAGATGTCGACTCCGTTCAGCATCACCTGCCCCGACAGCGCCGCGCCCGCGATCAGCTCGTGCATGCGGTTGAGGATGCGGATGAAGGTGGACTTGCCACACCCGGACGGCCCGATGAGCGCGGTGACTTCGGCTGCGCGCATCTCGAGGTTGACGTTCTCGAGGACCAGCCTGGTGCCGAACCAGGCTGAGACGCCGACCGCCTCGAGCGCGGAGCTCGCCGCGCCGCCGCTCGGGCTTGTGCGCCGTCCAAGCAGCTCCGAGGTGGGGTCGAGGCGGTCGAGGGGGCTCGGTGTTGGGATCGATGTG
>JAFALX010000149.1 GCA_019234035.1 Candidatus Dormiibacterota bacterium
GTCCCACTTCGAGGGACTCGTCCACATGTCCGAGGACCGAGAGACAGATGGAGCGGGTGGCGCGCGTGTGCTCCGGGCCGAAGTAGCGACCCAGCACCTCGTGCTCGATCCCGAGCTCATCGGCGGCCTGCTCGGACTGCTGCAGCAGCTTCCGCGTGGTGTTCTCGTCGCGCCCCAGCGCCGCGGCCTGCGCGAGCTGGAGCCCGGCGCAGCCGAGGATCGTGCAGACGTCGGTCGTGCCGATGTCGTCCGCGAGCATGCCCTGCGCCGCCCCGAGGCAGGCACGGAAGTGCTGCTCGGCGGCGCCGAAACGCCCCGCGCGCATGCCGGCGTGGACCGCGGTGCCCAGCGCGGCCAGCCGGTGGACGTCGTCGCACGACGCCATGGGGTCGGTGACCAGGTCGGCCAGGATGCGGCCGCCCTCGAGCAGCCGCTTGCCGTCCTCGGCGGTGACCATGCCGACGATCACGTCGAGCATCGCCAGCTCGACGGTGGCGTTGGCGGCCAGCTTCGGCTCCATCGTGGGGAGCTCGTCGCGGTACAGCGCGCGCGCCATCGGCAGGGCGCGCGCGACGTCGGCCAGCATGCCCTGGCGGTAGTGCGACCAGCAGGTCGTGAGGTGAGCTGCCAGCCTCCCTACCACTCTCCCTATGCCTCCCCGCCAGTTCGCAACTCGAATCTCCCGTTCAAAGGACCTGTATCCCGTCGAGGTTCGGCGGGTCGGGGTAATGCGGATCCATTTCCTGAAGCGTCTCCACCAGCACCACGTCCACTGCCCAGTGTAGGTACCACTTGTGGTCTGCAGGGATGATGTACCACGGAGCGTGGTCCGTCGACGTTGCTGAGATCGCCTCCTCGTAGGCGCGACGGTACGCATCCCAGAAATTGCGGTCGATGAGGTCGTCGGGGCTGAACTTCCAGCGCTTGTCCGGGAGCCGAAGCCGCTCCTCGAACCGCTTCTTCTGCTCGTCCTTCGAGATGTGCAGGAAGCACTTGACGATCGTCGTGCCCTCGTGTACCAGCGCGCGCTCGAACTCGGCGATCGAACGGAACCGCGGCCGCCAGACCGACTCCGGCACGTTCTTTCGCACGCGCACGGCGACGACATCCTCGTACTGGGAGCGGTTGAACACGCCGATCTGGCCGCGGCGGGGCAGGGCGCGGCTGATGCGCCAGAGAAAGTCGTGCGCCAGTTCCTCGGAGGTGGGCACCTTGAACTCCGTGGTCCGGATCGCCTCCGGGTTGAGCCCCTCGAACACGTGTTTCACGGTGCCGTCCTTGCCGGCGGCGTCCATGCCCTGCAGGATCACGAGCAGGCAGCGGGTCGACTCCGCCCAGAGCTTGTCCTGCAGCGGTGCGAGTGTCTGCAGCGACGCCGGACGCGCCGCGGCGGCCGCCTCGCGACCCCCTTTCAGCCCCGGCGTCGACGCGGTGTCGATCGCCGCGAGGCTCACCTTGCTGCCCGGCTTGACCCGCCACAAGTCACGCACAGCGGACCACTCTAGTGTCCCGCCGCGGAAGTTGTGCTGCAGGCCGGAGATCGCTCGCCGGTTCAGGACACGGGCTTGATGCGCTCCTCGAGCCACGAGATAAGGTCACTGATGACCCTTTCTCGCTCGGGCTCGTTCATGATCTCGTGCCACAGCCCCGGGTACATGCGCAGCGTCTTGTCGGGCGAGCCGGCCCGATCGACGACGTGGGGACCGCATGCGGGGTCGACGAGTCCGTCCTCGCTCCCCTGCATCACCAGCAGCGAGAGGCGCAGCTGCGGCAGCTGGACCTCGACCCGCTCCATGGCGTCGAGCCATTCGCGCGCGAGCCGCGCCTTGACCGGCCCGCGGTAGACGTACCGGTCTCGGTTGTATGCGCGCACGACCGCGGCGTCCTTGCTGATCTTCTTCAGCGGCAGTCGCATCACCGGTGCGCCCGGCGCCACGCGTGCGATGACGCGCCCGGCTTTGACACGCCACGCCGAGACCTTCGGCGGGCACACGGCGGGGGCGGAGAGCACGAGCGCGTCGAGCCCAGCGGGGTGAGCGAGCGCGTAGTCGACGGCGATCATCCCACCCATGCTGTGCCCGAGCACGATCGACGGCACGCCGGGCCAGCGCCGGCCGCCCAGCTCGACGAAGGTCGCGAGGTCCTCGATGTAGTCGGAGAAGCGCTTCACCTGCGTGTGCGTGCCGCCCGACTGGCCGTGGCCGCGATGGTCGAGGGCGCTGACCGCGAAGCCGTGCTCGTTGAGACGGCGCGCTACGTGCTCGTAGCGCTCGCCGTGCTCTGCGTAGCCGTGCGAGATGGTCACCCGGCCCACGACGGCGCGATCCGGCTGCCAGGCGCGGTGGTAGATGCGCAGCCCGCGCCGGCCGGAGAAGAAGCCCTCGTCACGCGTGCTCATGCGGCGATCCTCATGACGAGAACGACCACTTCTCCGGGGAGATCGAGAGCAGCGGGTTCTGCGGATCGGCGCCCTGGAGCTTGCCGCTGATGGCGGAGAGCTGCGGATACGCGGTGGGCATCCACAGCACGGGGAGCTGCTTTGCCGCGTAGTCCTGATATGGCTGCAGCGACGACGACGTCGCCGACGTCTCCGTGCTGGTGATCAGGGTGTCCATCTGGGCGTCGGTGTAACCGCCATAGTTGGCAGCAGCGCCGGTGGAGAAGATCTCGTCACCACTCGGGTAGTAGTCGGGGGCGTAGATCCAGCCGCCGCCCCAGAACTGCATGTCCCAGGTGCAGGCCTGATCGGTCGTGCAGGGGGTGGCGTGTTCCAGCACGGTGTTGAACGGCGCGGTCGAGAGCTCCACCTGCACGCCCGCAGTCGCGAAGTCGCGCTTCAGCGTCTGCATCTCCTTGTCGAGGGCCGACTCGCCGGCGGAGTACTCGAGCTTGAATGACGCCTGCGCGCCCGCCGGGATGCCGCCGCCGCACTGCCCGGCGCTGCTCCCCGCGTTGGCGCAGGTGGAGACGCCACCGCTGTTGACGGTCCAGCCGTTGGCCCGGAGCAACGCGGCGGCGGCCTGGGTGTTGAACGGATACAGGTTGTGCTGCTGCGAGGTGTCGAGGAAGTCGTTCCCGGGCTTCAGCGGGACCGGCCCGTACGTCGGATAGCCGTACCCCGACATCGCGTTGTTGATGTCACTGTTCTGATCGATCAGCTGCTGCAGCGCCTGGCGGAAATAGGGCTGGTTGAACATGGGACCGCTCTTCGGGTTGGTGAAGTTGACCTGCACGTAGTTGATCTGCCAGCCGACCCAGGGCACCACGTTGTAGCCGATCCCGGTGACCGCGTTCTTCTGACCCGCTTGGGAGTACGGGACGTAGCCGTAGTCGACACCGTTCTTCGAGCCCGGCCCCTGTTTGAGGGCGGCGAACTCTGCCGCCTCGTTGCTGAACGGGATCTCATCGAACTCGGTCAGCTTCGGCTTCGACGGTCCCGAGTAGCGCGCGTTCGGCACGAGCTTGAGCAGGCCGGTCTTGTCGAGCGACTTCATCTTCCACGGTCCGTCCACGACCCGCCACAGCGTGTTGGTGTTGTACGAGGTGAGGTCGCTCGACTGGGCGTTGAGGAAGTTGTAGACGGCGACCGCCCCCGCGGGCGTGCGGTCGTAGTCGGCGACCGAGCCCGTCGCCGACTCCTTGTCCCACACGTGCTGCGGCAGCGGCGTGATCTGGCTCAGCTCGTTGTACGTGAAGAAGGTCGGTCCGTAGGCCTGGCTGAGCTTGAAGGTGATCGAGGTGGGGCTGTTGACCGTCGTACCGGTGATGTTGTCCGGATACTCGCCGGGGGAGTAGCCGCCCCAGTTGAGCTTGTTCGCCGTCACGAGGTTCTGCCAGAACTCGACGTCCCGCGCCGTCACCAACTGGCCGTCAGACCACTCGAAGTGCTTGAGCGTGACCGTCACCGACTTCCCGTCGGACGCGTACTGCGGTGGATTGGCGAGGCTCACGTCGTTGTCGACGGCAACCCGCCCGTTGCTCCCGAACCAGTACAGCGGCCGGTACAGCAGCGGCTGGAACTGGCTGACGTTCGGGGCGGTGAAGTTGGCGGCGCCGGCGAGCGGCAGGATGTAGTTCGGCGGAAGCCCCGGCTCCTCGGCGAACGTCGCCGTGGTCTTGGCGGGGGCCGAGCTGCCGCACGCGGCCGCGGCGAGCGGCATGACGACAGCGGAGAGCGCGAGCAGCGCGATCCGGCGCCTCACGCTGCCATCCGCTCCGGCCACCTGCCTCGCGTCCGCGCCAGCGCCAGGTCGTACACGGGGGAGATGCGAAATCGCCGCGGCATCGCGTGGCGCAGCGAGCGCAGCCACAGGCGGACGGCGCGATGGCCTGCGGCATGCGCCGCCGTCCAGGGCAGCCCGTAGCCGCGCCGCACAGGATCGGGCAGCAGCCCCACCGCGACGAATGCGAGCACCTCCGCGGCGGGGCGCAGCGCCGGCGACGACACGGGCGGATGCAGCACCGTCTCCGCCACCGTGCGAGAACCGGGGCCGGGCCGGGCCGGGCCGCGCTGCACCTGACGGTTCACGTACGCGCGCATCGTCCTGGCGTCGCGCCACAACAGTCGTTTCGGCAGGCCGAAGAGTGCAGCGACCGCATCCCACTCGTGGACGAACGCGTCACGCTCGTCGTCGTCGAGGCCGCCGACCAGTGCGTCGTGCGTGGCGAGCATCGTCTCGACGAACGAGGCATGCACCCAGCGCAGCAGCTCCGGGTCGTCCGCGGTGTACGTGGTGCCCGCCGGGACCCTGGCCGTGGCGGTCGTCTCGGGAAGGCTGCCCGTGACGCGGCGGTGCAGAGCCACCACGCGCCTGGTCGCGCGCGTCGCCTCAGCGGTCGTGCCGAAGCAGACGACCGTGACCCACTCCACGGTGCGCTCGAGGCGGCCGTACGGATCGGCGGCGTAGTTGCTGTGGTCGATGGCTCCCTGGGCGACCAGCGGGTGTGCCGCCTGCATGAGGAGCGCGCGCCCGGCGCCCATGAGAAGCATCGGCTCGCGCATGACGCGCCAGGTCACCGAATCCGGTCCGAAGAGGCCGGGATCGGGGGTCCGGTCGTGGAGCGGCATCGGCCGCAGCGTTGTGGGAGGCCGCCGTCCCATCGCCTCGAGGACGGCAGCCGGGGTCGGGATCATCGCCGCAGGTTACCGTCACTCACCGCCCTGATCGCGTTCGTCGCGCCAAATCGTCAAGGCCGGGGACTGGGCCGTGGCCCCGCTGGGTACCATCGCCGTCGTGTCTGAGCTGGACGGACTCGAGCGGGCGCTCGTCGTGGTCGCGCATCCCGACGACTGCGATTTCGGCTGCGCCGCCACCACCGCGCTCTGGACGGGCATGGGCGTGGACGTCTCGTACTGCATCGTCACCAACGGCGACGCCGGCGGGTACGACCGCAGCATCCCGCGCGCGCGGATGTCCGGGATCCGACAGGAGGAGCAGCGTGCCGCCGCCGCCGAGGTCGGCGTCTCCGACGTCACCTTCCTGGGGTACCCCGACGGCCGCCTCGCGCCGAACATCGACCTGCGCCGCGACATCGCCCGGGTCATCCGGCAGCGGCGCCCGCAGCGCGTGCTCGCGCAGTCTCCGGTGCGCAACTTCAGCCGCATCTTCGCCAGCCACCCCGACCACCTGGCGACCGGCGAGGCGACGCTCGATGCCGTGTACCCGGACGCGCGCAACCCCTTCGCCCATCCCGAGCTGCTCGAGCAGGAGGGGCTGGAGCCGCACACGGTCAACGAGGTCTGGATCATGGGCGGCGGCAGCATGACGCCGGACGAGGTGGTCGACGTCACCGAGACCGCCGACCGCAAGCTGGCGGCGCTGCGTCACCACCGCTCGCAGTACCAGGACTGGAGCCAGCTCGAGGACCGCGTGCGCAGCTGGCTGAAGGCCACCGCTGAGGCCAACGGTCTCGGCGAGGGGCACATGGCCGAGGCGTTCCAGGTGGTGCAGACGGGGTGAACGGCCGCTGGGTCACGGTGGCCGCCGCGCTCGGTGGCGCCGCGGATACGACGGTGTTCCTGGCGACGCGGCCGAAGCTGTTCGCCACTGCGCCGCAGCGCGCGGGCGGCAGCGTCGCGTTCCTTGCCGGATGGGTGGCGCTCGCGACCGCGGCGGCTCGCGACGCGCGGACGGGCCGCAGGAGCGCCACGACCGTGGCGCTGTCGCAGCTGCTGCTCGCCGGCAACGCGGCGATGCTGGCGGTGCACCTCAAGAACCACATCTCCAATCCACGCGTGTTCCTGGGGGCCGGCCTCAGCGCCGCCGCCGCGGCCGGCGCCTTCCTCGCGTGAGCGGCGCGGCGCCGCGACCGCTGCGGCTCTGGCCGTCGCCGATCACCGCGGCGTCGGTTGCAGCCGCCGGCCTCCGCTTCGAGGCCGTCCAGCTCGACGGCGACCAGGCGTACTGGATCGAGGGCAGGCCGGCCGAGGCCGGCCGCTGTGTCGTGGTCCAGCGCGACGTCCGCGGGGAGACGGCCGCCCGCGATCTGATCGCGGCGCCGTTCTCGGCCCGGACGTTCGCCCACGAGTACGGCGGCGGCGCCCTGCTCGCCGTGGGGTCGCGCGTGTTCTTCTCCAATGCGAGCGACTCGCGTCTCTACACGGTCAGCGCGGGCGAGCAGCCACAGGCACTCACGGCCGACCTCGGCGGGCTGCGGTACGCGGACATGTCGCTCGACAGGACGAACGACGCCGTGTTCTGCGTCGTCGAGGACCACCGCGGCGGCTCGGTGGTGAACTCGGTGGCGCGCATCCCGCTCGCGACAGGCGCCGCGGAGACGACTGTGGGCGGCAACGACTTCTACGCCTCGCCGCGGGTGAGCCCGGACGGCACGCGCCTGTGCTGGCTGACGTGGAACCAGCCGCTGATGCCGTGGGAGGGGACCGAGCTGTGGGTCGCCTGGCTCGACTGCGACGGGCTGGTGCACGACGCCGAGCTGGTGGCCGGCGGGCCGCACGAATCCATCTATCAGCCCTCGTGG
>JAFALX010000162.1 GCA_019234035.1 Candidatus Dormiibacterota bacterium
CCGTTGCCGTTTGCGTCCTCGGCGCCGGTGCCTGCCTGATCCGTGGAGCACGTGTACGACACGCCCGTCAGGCCCGGCAGGACTTTGGCCGGCCCGTTGATCGTGCCGTAACCGATGAACGCTAGACCCGCCGTGCACAACGCGGCACCGGCAAGACGCACACCGAACGTTGACGTGAGTCGTCCGGGCTGACTCTTAGAACGATCCATACGTAGCAAACGCTTCAGAAAGTTACGCATTACAGGCTCTCTCCCTCCTGTTCACGCGTCGAGACGAGTCGAATCAGCAACGTTAAAACCCCCGAAGCACAGGGGGGCATGTCACTGGCGACCCCCCAGTCGATTTCGCACTATACCGAAACGCCTGGGTGTGTTAGGGCGGTTGCAGCGCCCGCCTGGTGCGTTGCGCTTGTTTCTTTACAAGCGTTCACACCGAGTTGCTGACGCGTATTTGGTCTTGTTGCGTCGGGAAATAGGCCGCGCGACGGTGACCACGCCACCGATGATGCCGCGCTGCCGCTCGCGACGCGGTTGGTCACGTCGGGTGACGCGCGCATAAAAAGGGCGCCGCTGCAGCGGCGCCCTCTGTTGGAGGTTGCAGGTGAGGGGGTTGCGTGCGCTTGTTGCGGTTGACGCGGGCTGCGCCGATTTAGGGGAGGACTACTTCTTGGTCCGGCGTCCCCCCCGGGCCGCACCGGCCACGAGCCCGCCACCTGCGATCAGGAGGCCGAGGCCCATGCCGAACTCAGCGTCGGCACCGGTCGACGGGACCGTCGTCGCGACTCCCTGCACGCCGGTCGACGACGACTCGGTCGAGGTCGGAGGGTTCGACGCGGTGGTCGAAGTGCCTGCGGCGCTGGACGAGGTCACGACGCTGGATGAGCTGGACGAGCTCGACGAGCTCGACGAGCTGGACGACCTGGACGAGCTGTGCGAGCTGGACGAGCTGGACGAGCTGGACGAGCTGGACGCGGTGCAGGTCTCATCGCCGCCCCCGTCCGACTCGCTCGGCGCCTTGTCCTCGCTGCTCGTGCACTCCGTGCTGTGCGACGTCGTATGCGAGCTGGTGGTGCAACCGCCGCCCTCCTCGTCGCCGGACGCGATCGACGGCGGGTCCCCCTCGCTGGTGCACGACGAGCTGGTCTCCGACCCCGCCGACGACGTCTCAACCGTGCTGCTCGTGGAGCATGTGGAGGTGGTGCCTCCCTCGTCGTCGTCGAATGCGACCGCGGCGTCATCCGCCTCGTGCGAGCTGGTGGTGCACGTCTCGCTGGTCGTGCAGGAGTGCTCGTTGTCAGACGGGAGGCTGTCGTGGCAGGGGCTGCAGCCGGCGCTGTCGCACCCGTTGCCCGACGCCACAACCGATGCCGTGGTCTTGAAATGGCCGCTCCCAAGCGGGCTGCTGAACGTCCCCAGGCCGAGCAGAGCCAGTCCGGCCGTGGCGATGACGACGCCCACCAGACGCAGCGCGATGCGGCGACCAAGCCGCGCCCCCAACCCGCCGATCAACCCTCGGCGCGCTCTTTTCCCCTGACCTCTCATGCCCTTGTCCTCACTGTTTCTCATCGCCCCCTAGCCTCCTTGTTGCTCTTCCTTGCTCGTCCCTTCCGTGAAGCGCGTCGCGCGGACGCGTCTGCTTGATGGGGGATTGGCTAGCGGAGCAAACGAATCTTTCGAGCTAAAACTTTCGCGCGCAGCAGACCCGTCCGCCTGATGCACCTGCACCAGCCATGCACGCCCGAATCTGCACCAGCACACGAGAGTGGTGGACCGACGAAGAAGCGCCCGCGGCACCGCGACGATGTGCGCGCTGCCGCTCGCGATTCGGTTGCTCGCGTTGGGAATGTGACGCGCGCATAAAAAGGGCGCCGCTGCAGCGGCGCCCTCTGTTGGAGGTTGTCGGTGCGGAGGTTACGTGCGCTTGTTGCGGTTGAGGCGGGCTGCGCCGATCATCACGCCGGCCCCGCCGAGCAGGAGCGCGATCCCGAGACCGAATTCGACGTCCGCTCCGGCCGACGGTGTTGTGGTGCTCGTACCAAGGACGGCGGTCGAGGGTTCGTTCGACGTCGAGCTCGATGAACCACTCGCTGTCGAGGACGTCACCCCTGATGCACTCGACGTGTCCACGCTCGACGAGTCACTTGCCGTCGACTGCGAGGACGAGGTGTGGCTCACCGTGCTCGTTGTCAGCGCCGAGCTGCTCGATGAGCTCGTGCTTTCGGAGCTCTTGCTCGAAGTGCTGGTCGTACTCGACGACGTCGTCGTCGGCGCGCTGGACGACGTCGTGCTCGATGACGTGTGCGAGCTCGATGACGTGTGCGAGCTCGATGACGTGTGCGTGGTCGATGACGTGTGCGTGCTCGATGACGTGTGCGTGCTCGATGACGTGTGCTGTGAGGTCGTCGTCGTGCACGACACGTGGTCGTCATCCTCGAACGCGGTGCAGGGATCGGTCACCGTCGTGTGAGTGTGTGTCGAGGTCGTCGTGCTCTGCGTGGACGTGTGATCTGTCGAGGATGTCGTCGCCGGGCTCGATGTCGTGGCGGAGGTCGAGGTTGTGGTCGAGCCGCTGCAACCGTACGAGTCGCTCTTGGTGGTGGTGCCGCTGAACACCACTGCCGAGGTGGGCGGAACCGCCACGTCGACGCGCCAGTGGTTGTAGTCGTCGCCCGGGGCGTCCGAGTCCGAGGCGTCGTTGCCGTCGTCGCCGGAGACCTGACCGTCGAGGAAGCTCGCGGGGACCCCGGAGATGGTGTAACCGTAGTCGGAGACACCCGATTGCATGGTGATGGTGACGGTGGCGCCGGTCTCGTACCAGGTCTGGCCGCCGGGCTTGTGAGCGGTCACCTCGAGCGTCACGGTGTCGCCCTGCTTCGCGCCGCTCACCGTCAGGATCCCGGTGGTGACGCCGGCGGCGCTGCAGGCGCCGACGGAGATGTTCGTGATCGCCTGGCCGCCGCCGTCATCGGCAAAGGCGCCGGCGGGGCTGCCGAAGGTGCCGGCGCCCATCAGGGTGATCCCCGCCACGCCGATCACGGATCCGACGAGACGGGCGGCGAACGCGCCGGTCGCGCGCCTCGGGGTACCTGGCTCACCAGGCCGGCGAACCAGCCTCCTCATTGGTGCGCGCATTGTGTGGAACCTCCTCCAACTCCAGGGGGATGACTTACGGAGCCAAACGCTCCGAACGCACCAAAACTGTCGCCCGCGTCGCCCCTTCACGTCGTGATGCAGGTGCGCCAGCGTGGGTAGCGAGTTCCGGACGAATGCGAAAAGAACGCCGTCGATCCGGGCGCGCCCTCTCTGCTGGTTCTGTAACGGGTGAGCGCAGCGCACCGCCATCCGTGGTGGCGGCTCCGCTGCGCAGGCCAAAAAAAGAAGGGCGCCACCGACGGCGCCCTTCTGTCTTGCTCCTAGTTAAAGGGAGGACTACTTCTTGGTCCGACGTCCCAGCCGGGCCGCACCGGCCACGAGCCCGCCACCTGCGATCAGGAGGCCCAGGCCGAGGCCGAACTCAGCGTCGGCGCCGGTCGACGGTGTGGTGGTCGCCGCCTCGACCCCGGTCGAGATCGAGGTGGTCGACGTGCTGGCGGGCGCTGTGCCGCTGCTGGTCGACGAGGTGCCCGGCGTGCCGCTGCTGGTCGAGCTGGTCGAGGAACTGCTGCCAGGGGCGGTCGAGGTCGTCGTCTTCGTGGTGGTGACCGTGGTCGTGGCCGGACTGGTCTCCGTCGTGGTGACGGTGATCGTGGTCGGGCTGGTCTCAGTGC
>JAFALX010000208.1 GCA_019234035.1 Candidatus Dormiibacterota bacterium
CCGCTGAACGACGTCCGCACCCTCACCCGCTGCGCCTCCGCGATCGCCTCGGCGGGCCGCCAGGCCGAAGGCGTGATCGTCTACAGCGAGGCCCCCGTCCACGATGTCGAACGCCTCATCGCGGTGGGAGGCCGTCTCCTCGACGCGGGTTTCGCCGGCGTCTGCCTGAACGACCCGCTGGGTGTGCTGGTCGCGCAGCGCGCCGCCGAGACCGTCCGCGCGCTGCGCGAGGCGCTCGGCGTTCCCGTCGCCGTCTCGATGGTGGCCCAGACCGGGCAGGCGACCCTGGCCTCGTTTCTGGCCGCCCAGGCGGGAGCGGGTCGCATCGACGTCGCCCTGTCTCCCCTGGCCGGCGGCGCCTCGATGCCCGCGGCGGAGGCCGTCGTCGCCGGCTTCGCCGGCAGCGAGGTCGACCCCGGGCTGGACCTCAGCGCGGTGGCCAACGCCGCGCTTACCCTCGAGCAGGCGCTCGTCGCTTACGCCGGCGTCGCCGACCCCTTCGCGGTGCGCCTCGACACCTCGGCGCTGCGCGGGCTCCTGCCGCCGTCCGCGATGGGCCGCGCGCTCTCGGAGCTGCGCGCCCGCGATTCCGTGTCCCGGCTGGGGGCGGTAGAAGCCGAGCTCGCCCGCGTCCGCGCGGAGCTGGGCTACCCGCCGCTCATGACGCCGATCGCCGAGATCCTCGCCACCCAGGCCGTCTACAACGTGTGCGACGGCGATCGCTACGCGACGGTCAGCCAGGAGATCAAGGACTACTGCCTGGGGCTGTTCGGCGAGCCGCCGTTTCCGATCGATCGCGACGTGCGCCGCCTCGTCAATGGGCGCGAGGAGGCGATCACATGCCGCCCGGCCGACCTCCTCGAACCGGCGATGCCTGCGGCGCGGCGAAGCCTGGAGCGCGAGGGCTTCCCCGAGCCCGGCCTGGACGCGGTGGTCACCTATGCGATGTTCCCGGACGACTACCTCGCTCTCGCGCGCGGCGAGGCGCTTGCGGAGCGGCTCGGCGACGAGCCCGTTCCCGAGGCCCCGGCACCTGTCGCGGGCGCGGAACCGGCACCCGCGTCGGAGCCGGATGCCGCGCAGCCGGCACCGCCCGAGCCGGTGCGCGAGCTGACCGTCGAGGTGGACGGCCAGTCATACGCGGTGCGTGTCATCGGCGGCGGCGCAAGCGCCGCGCCGGCTCCGAGCGATCAGCCCGCGGCGGCGACGCCCGCCACGGCGAAGGAGGGCACGGTGGTGGCGCCGATGCAGGGACTGCTGCTCAAGGTGTCCGTCAGCGTCGGTGATCAGGTGAACCTCGGCGACGTGGTCGCCGTGCTCGAGGCGATGAAGATGCAGAACGACATCGCGGCCACGAAGAGCGGCCGCATCGCCCGCGTGCACGTCAAGGAAGGCGACGTCGTCCGCCCCCGCGATCCGCTCGTGGACATCGAGTAGTCGATTCGATGTTCGACAAGGTGCTGGTGGCGAACCGCGGCGAGATCGCCATGCGCGTGATCCGCGGCTGCCGCGACCTCGGCATCCGCACCGTCGCGGTGCACAGCGAGGCCGACCGCAATGCGGCCTTCACGGTGCTCGCCGACGAGGCGGTGGAGATCGGGCCGGCGCCGTCCGCACAGTCGTACCTCGTCATCGACCGCGTCATCGACGCGGCGAAGCAGACCGGTGCGCAGGCGATCCACCCCGGCTACGGCTTTCTCAGCGAGAACGCGGCATTCGCCCGCGCCTGCGCCGACTCGGGCATCGTCTTCGTCGGCCCGCCGCCCGAGGCGATGTCCGCGATGGGGGAGAAGGTGCCCGCGCGCGAGCGCATGCGTGCGAGCGGCGTCCCGATTGTGCCGGGCACGGGCGCGATCACCACGGCCGAGGAGGCGGTGAGCGCCGCCGCCGAGATCGGGTACCCCGTGCTCATCAAGGCCAGCGCCGGCGGCGGCGGCATCGGAATGAAGATCGTCCGGTCCGAGCCGGACCTCCGCGATGCGCTGGACACCGCGCAAAGCACGGCGCGGCGTGCCTTCGGCAACGACACGGTGTTCCTCGAGCGCTACCTGGACGAGCCGCGTCACATCGAGATCCAGGTGCTCGCCGACCAGCACGGCCACGTCGTGCACCTCGGTGAGCGCGAGTGCTCGATCCAGCGGCGGCACCAGAAGATCGTCGAGGAGACGCCGTCGCCCGTGATCGACGCCGAGATGCGCGCGCGCATGGGCAACGACGCGGTGACCGCGGCGCGCGCCGTCGGCTATGTCAACGCCGGCACGGTCGAGTTCATCTACCGCGATGGCGAGTACTACTTCCTCGAGATGAACACCCGGCTGCAGGTGGAGCATCCGATCACGGAGCTGGTGTACGGCGTCGATCTCGTGGCCGAGCAGCTCCGCATCGCCGCCGGCGAGCCGCTCGAGCTGCGACAGCAGGACCTGCAACCCCACGGCCACGCCATCGAGTGCCGCGTCAACGCGGAGAACCCGGCGAAAGGATTCCTGCCCTCACCCGGTCAGGTCACCGGGTATCACGAGCCGGCCGGACCGGGCGTCCGCGTCGACAGCTCGCTCGTCGCACCGGCGCTCGTGTCGCCGAACTACGACCCGATGATCGCCAAGCTCATCGTGCACGCGGCCGGCCGTGGCGCCGCGCTCGACCGCATGCGCCGGGCGCTGCTCGAGTACGTCATCACCGGGATCCACACCAACGTCTCGTACCACCTTGCGTTGCTGTCGCAGCCCGAGTTCCGAGCCGGCCGTTACAGCACGCACTTCATCGACCAGCACCCCGAGTTGATCGACGATGCGCTGGTGTGGGCCGAGCGGCAGGAGCCGCTGCGCCGGCTGGTGCGCGATCCGGCGCGCGTCGCGGCCATCGCGGCCGCGATCGTGAGTGCGTAGGCCGCTCTCGCCGTATGCGCGAGCCCTGCTGATGCGTCCGCGGTTCGGCGCCGCGCTCTCCGCGAGCGTGCTCCGTCCGCTGGCGGAGCAGCTCGTGCAGGAGATCGATGTCCGCCCCGGCGCCTGCGTCTGCGATCTCATCTGCGACGGGGGCGTGCTGACGCCGTTCCTGGCGCGTGCTGTCGCTCCGCTCGGCGTTGTGGTCACCATTGACACGGACTTGGAGCTGGCCACGCAGGCGGCGGAGAACGTGCTGCACATCAGCAAGGTCATGCCGCGCATGAGTGACGGCGCCACGGTCCCGCTCGACGACGGCTCGTGCGACGCTGTCGCGTCGTTGCTCACCGCCGTCTTCGCCGATCACCGCTTTCTGCTGCAGGACGCGCGCCGCCTGCTGCGTCCCGAGGGCACGGGCGCTGTGCTCGTGTGGGACCCCGAGCGTCCGCCGGCGTTTGCCACGGCACTGGTCGACGCGTTGCGCGCCGAGAGCCTCAGCTCGCCGTTTCTCGAGCGCATGCTTGCTCCGGTCGCGGTGCCGGGTGGCGCGACGACACGTGGCCTGCGCGACGTCTGCCGCGTGGAGACCGCGACGCACCTGTGGGCAGCGATGCTCGACGGCCCGCTCGCCGTCGAGTTCGCCGCGCTCCCTGAGGAGACGGTGGCGTCGGTGCGCGCCCGCTACGAGGCGTCGCTGCACGAATATGAGGAACCCGACGGGACGCTGCGCATCCCGGTGCACGCGCGGGTGATCACCCTGCGCGGCGGGGTCGCAGCACGGCGCGACTGGCGGGTAGAGCCGTAGTCGACGAGGGCAAGCGAACCGTTGCGAATCATCGCTTTCGCTAGTTGGCTCCACCACGACTGCGGCACCGATCCCCGGTCATGACGCGTGAGCTCGGCCGGCCTCCCGAACGTCACATCACGCGCCGGGACCGATCACCGACGGGCCTGGGATACGGTCGAAATGGCGGCGGTTGACAGTCGCCACGCGCCACCCCAATGCAAGAGCCGTCGCCGCCACGAGGAGATCGTGCACACCTGGACTCGTACCCTTGGCTGTCGCGTCCACCCAAAGGCGGGCGTAAAGGCGCGCTTCGATTACGCCAAAGGGATAAACACGGACCGTGGAGAGGATGCTTTCCACGAATGCCTCCCGCTGGGGCCGATGCGTACGGCTCGCGCGAAGTACACCGTGAAGCAACTCGCTCGCCGTGATCGCGGCGATGCCGACCTCGTCGGTCGCGTCAAGATCCCAGGACGCCAATCGCGAGCGCTCCGCAGCGATCAGGACGCTCGCGTCGATCAGCGTTCCCATGGGTCGTGCGGTAGGTCTGCAAGACGACGCCGCGCGTCCTCGACGTCGCCGGCAAACCCAGGGTCAGGTTGCGGGCCA
>JAFALX010000004.1 GCA_019234035.1 Candidatus Dormiibacterota bacterium
CCATCTCCGTGGGACTCGACGCAGGGGCAAGCAAAGCGGTGTCGTTTAGTGCTGCGACATTCCGTGAAGTCGCGGTTGCCGCGGGGGGCGCTGTACGGCTTGTGTTGGGGAGTCCAGCTTGGTGTTCGGGTCTTGGCGCGCCGCGCGTGGCCAAGAGTGTGGTTGTGACGCTTCCGGGGGGCGATCGGACGGCCTACACCCGGCTGGACACTCAATGCGGGCCTCCTCAGGTGCTGCTTTTCGAGGCGGTCCCGGTCCCTTCGCCCGCTACGCCGACAAGCGCTCCGGCACCGCCAAAGCCGCTGATATCACCACGCGTGCCGAAGATCAGCCGCTATGAGCGCCGCTGACAGGCGCACCAAACGCGTCTAGGTTCTTGCCCCCGGCCCGGGGTGGTGCTAGCTTCCGCTCAGGCCCGCGTGCGGCGGGCGAGCGGTGGTTGCCGCCGCGGGCCGGTCACGTCACACCCTGAGCACAGCGGGATTCGCTGCCCGCGGAGGCAGGCATGCTCGACGAGATGGGAACACCCCGGCTGGTGGTCGCCGGGCTGGGCAGCGGGGCGGGGAAGACGTCGATCACGCTCGGACTTGTCGCGGCGTTGCGCGCCAAGGGGCGGGCCGTGCAGACCTTCAAGGTCGGCGCCGATTTCATCGACGCCGCCTACCTGGCGCATGCCAGCCGGCGACCCTGCCGCAACCTTGACCCGTGGATGCTGGGCGAGAAGGGTGTGCGCCGCGCGCTGGCGCGCGGCGGGTCCGGAGCCGACTGCATCGTGGTCGAGGGCGCCATGGGCCTGTACGACCGTCACGGCATGGCCGCCGACGGTGATTCGGCCGGCGCCGGCACGTTCCCCGGCAGCACCGCAGATGTCGCCCGCATGATCGGTGCGCCGGTGATCCTCGTCCTGGACGCCGGCGGCATGGGCGAGACCGCCGCGGCGGTGGCGCTCGGCATCAAGCAGTTCGATCTCGCGGGCAGCGTCATCGGCGTGATCCTCAACAACGTGCCCAGCGACGTGCGCCGGCGCGGCATCGAGGACGCGGTGTGGAACCTCGCGCGCCTGCCGGTGCTCGGCGCGCTTCCCCGCATCGACGCCGTGCGAATCCCGGAGTTGCGGTCGGGACTGCTGCCGCTGACGCAGAACCCGCACGTCGACGAGGCAATCGAGCTGCTGCGTCGCGCGGTGGAGCGCGACTGTGACCTCGAGCTCATCGAACGGCTGATGGCGCGCGCCGCGCCCTTGTCGCTGCCGCCGCTGCGCCGCGTACCATCCGGCGGCGACACCGTGCGCATCGGCGTCGCATTCGACGACGCGTTCTGCTTCTATTACGCCGAGAACCTCGAGATGCTCGAGGAGGCGGGCGCGGAGGTCGTGACGTTCTCGCCGCTGGAGGACCACTCGCTGCCGCGCGACCTCGAGGCGCTGTACCTCGGTGGCGGCGTGAGCGAGATGTACGTGCCGCGGCTGTCCGCCAACCAGCCGTTCCTGGCGTCGTTCCGCCGCGCGCACACGCAGGGGATGCCCATCTACGCGGAGTGCGGCGGGCTGCTCTACAGCGCGCGGTCGGTGCGCACCAGCGACGGCGCGACGCATCCCATGGCCGGCATCGTCCCGGTTGACATCGCGCTGGAGGCCTCATCGCTGCACTCCGGCTATCGCGATCTGCGCGTCGCGTCGACCAACATGCTCGGCGCGGCCGGCACGCGGCTGCGCGGTCACGAGTTCCACTTTGGCCGCCTGCTCTCCGGCACCGACAGCCTGCAGCCCGCGTACACGATGCACGACAGTGACGGGGAACCCCTCGGCTGCGAGGGGTGGACGGAGGGCCCGCTCGTCGCGTCCTTCATCCATCTGCACTTCGGCCAGGACCCGTCACTGGCGCGGCGGTTCGTCGACGCCGCGCGGGCGCGCACCGCGGCGCGGCGTGACCTCGATCTGTCCGACGAGTTGAGTCCCGCGGCGCACGCGACCGTCTGACGGCCATCAGGCGGGATGGAGAGATCCGCCATCCAGCCTGGCGGTATCGGCCCCGTCGACTCGCCCGGCAACCCCGCCGCATGTAGTCTGTGAGTTCCATGGCCCCTCCGGCGACACTTGGCGACCTCCGCCGGTCCGAGTACCGCGTGCTCCCGATCAAGGCCGAGCTGCGCCGCAACCTCATCCGCAAGCTGTCCGCCGGGGAGCAGCTGTTTGCCGGCATTCGCGGCTACGACGACACCGTCATCCCGCAGGTGGTCAACGCCGTGCTGGCGGGCCAGGACATCGTGATGCTCGGCGAGCGCGGACAGGCGAAGTCTCGGCTCATTCGCTCGCTGACGTCCTTGCTCGACGACGCGCTCCCCGTCGTGGCGGGATGCGAGATCAACGACAACCCGTACGAGCCGATCTGCCGTCGCTGCCGTGACCTGATCGCGGCCGACGGGGATGCGACGCAGATCGCGTGGCTCGAGCCCGCGCAGCGTTACAGCGAGAAGCTCGCGACGCCGGACACGTCGATCGCCGACCTCATCGGTGAGGTCGACCCGATTCGCGTTGCCGAGGGCCGCTACCTCAGTGACGAGCTGACGATTCACTACGGCCTGATCCCGCGCACGAACCGCGGCGTCTTCGCCATCAACGAGCTGCCCGACCTCGCCGAGCGCATTCAGGTGGGCCTGCTCAACATCATCGAGGAGCGCGATGTGCAGATCCGCGGCTACCGCCTGCGGCTGCCGCTCGATGTGTTCGTGGTGGCCACGGCGAACCCGGAGGACTACACCAACCGCGGCCGCATCATCACGCCACTTAAAGACCGCTTCGGCGCGCAGGTGCGCACCCACTATCCGCGCACGGTCGACGACGAGATCGCCATCGCCGAACAGGAGCGCACCGTCTTCGACGACATGCCGGTGCCGGTGCTGGTACCCGGCTTCATGAAGGAGATCGTCGCCGAGCTCTCGCACGTGGCGCGGCGCCACGCGCAGGTGAATCAGCGCAGCGGCGTGTCGGTGCGCGTCAGCACCGCCAACTACGAGAACCTCGAGAGCAACGCGCTGCGCCGCGCGTTGACGACGGGCGAGCGCGAGGCGGTGGCGCGGATCAGCGACCTGCCCGCGCTGATGGCCTCGACCGCCGGCAAGATCGAGCTCGAGACCTGGGAGGACACCGACGATTCGTCGGTCCTCGAGAAGCTGATGAAGACGGCGACCAACAACGTGTTCCGCCGGCACTTCACCGTGCAGGAGTTCTCCGACCTCGTGCAGCGCTTCGACCGCGGCGGCTTCACCGTCGAGGTGGGTGACCGCCTGCCCGGCCGTGCATACCGTCAGGCGCTGTCGGAGCTCAAGGGCCTCGACCGCGCCCGGCAGAAGCTCGACGAGCCGGACAGCGAGGCGATGCGCATCGCAGTGCTCGAGTTCATCCTCGAGGGCCTGCACCTCGGCAAGCGGCTGAACAAGACATCACTCGACGGAAGCTCCGTCTACGGTGGCTAACACACGCGGGGGAATCCCCCGTGTCCCCCCTGACGATTCGAAAAGAAAGAAGTCGGGGGGGCAGGTGGGGGGTTTCTCCCCCCACCTGTTCAGCGTCTGGGACGGTACCCAGGATCCGCTCGGTGACGAGGCGGACGCGCTGTTCGACCGCCTGAGTGAGGACGTCTTCCACGGCTGGGATTTCGAGACCGCGTTACGTCGCCTGCTGAGCCAGGGCTGGCGCGACCGGCAGGGGCACCGCTTCAGCGGGCTCGAGGAGATGATGGAGCGGCTGCGCAAGCGCCGCCAGCAACAGCTCGAGCGCTACAACCTCGACAACGTCTTCAAGGACATCGAGGAGAAGCTCGACTCCGTGCTCCGCCAGGAGCGCGCGGGCATCGACGAGCGCATGGAGAACGCCAGCGACGAGGCCGCGAAACGCATCCTCGAGAAGGTGGCGAGCAAGCGCCGCGAGCAGCTGGATGCGCTGCCCCGGGACCCCGCCGGGGCGATCCGCGAGCTCCAGGGCTACGAGTTCATGGATCAGCGCGCCGAGCAGGCCTTCCAGCGCCTGCTCGAAGAGATCAAGCAGGGCGTCGTCGACACCTACTTCAAGCAGATGACCCAGCAGATGCAGTCGATGTCACAGCAGGACGTCGCCGCGCTGCGCGAGATGGTCAGCGACCTGAACAGCCTGGTGCGGCAGCGTCTCGAGGGCGTGCCCGAGGCGCAGCTGCAGCACAACTACGAGCAGTTCCTGCAGAAGTGGGGCCAGCTGTTTCCCAACGCGCCCGCCACCTTCGACGAGTTCCTCGAGCAGCTGGCGCGGCAGATGGCGCGCATGGACTCGTTGATGCAGTCGCTGTCACCGGAGATGCGCCGCCAGCTCGGGGAGCTCGCGGCGGCGACGTTCGGCGACCCCGAGCTGCAGGCGCAGCTCGCCGAGCTGATGGGCGGGCTCGAGCTGATGTCCGAGCGCGGCCGGCTGGGGCAGCGCTACAGCTTCTTCGGCGGCGAGTCGCTGCCGCTCGACGAGGCGATGCAGGTGATGGATCGCCTGCAGTCGATCGAGGACCTCGAGCGCGGCCTGCGCGGCATCTACCGCGGCGAGCAGGTCGACGATTCGACGCGCGAGGCGTTGCAGGAGCTGCTCGGCGACGACGCGGCACGCGATCTCGATCGCATGCAGCGCATGGTCGAGGAGCTCGACAAGCGCGGGCTTGTCGAAAGCGATCGCGACGGGCTGCGGCTCTCCGCTCGTGGCATGCGGCGCATCGGCCAGAAGGCGCTCGGCGACCTGTTCACGCGGCTGCATCGCGACCGCTTCGGCGAGCATCCCGTGTCGCAGCGCGGCACCGCGGGCGAGCGCGAGGAGGACACCAAGCCGTACGAGTTCGGCGACCAGTTCGACCTCGACGTGCGCGAGACGCTGATGAACGCGGTCGAACGGGAGGCCGCACAAAGAAGGAGTTCCGGCGAACGGGTCCTGCCATCGTCCGACCTCCCGCTGCCGCATTTATCGGCGGACGACTTCGTCGTGCATCGCAATGACTCCCTGTCTCGTTCGGCAA
>JAFALX010000113.1 GCA_019234035.1 Candidatus Dormiibacterota bacterium
TCGTCGTTCGCGGCGCCACAACGCGGATACCGACGGAGTTCGGCGAGGTCACGATCTACGGATACGAGGACCGCATCACGCATGCGACACACGTCGGGCTGGTGTGGGGCGACCTCAGCGACACTCGTGAGCCGGTGTGGGTCCGTGTGCACAGCGAGTGCCTGACCGGAGACGTGTTCGGCTCACAGCGCTGCGACTGCCAGGCGCAGCTGCAGAAGGCGATCGCCATCCTCGCGGAGCGGGGCCGCGGCGTGCTCGTGTACCTCCGCCAGGAGGGGCGCGGCATCGGGCTCATGGACAAGCTGCGCGCGTACGCACTGCAGGATCGCGGCTTCGACACCGTCGAGGCCAACGAGGTGCTCGGCCTGCCGGTGGACAAGCGCGACTACGGCATCGGCACGCAGATCCTCGCCGACCTCGGTGCGAAGCGCATCGTGGTGCTGACCAACAACCCGAAGAAGTACTACGGGCTGAGTGGGTACGGGCTCGAGGTGGTCGACCAGGTGCGACTCGAGGTCCCCATGACGGAGCACAACGAGCGCTACCTCCGCGTGAAGAAGGAGAAGCTGGGCCATCTCCTCGGAGTGAGCGACCCCGGCGACTGACTGACGATCCGGTTCCATCTGACCGATGGCGGCCGCGCAAGCCGTGTCATCCCCAATTCGGTCGGCTAATGGGCGAGGAATTCTGTATCGATCGTTATTGAGCTCCAACGGAGTTCAAGGCGATGGACCTCATGCCGTTGCTGTCATCATTCCGGGCCTCGGGCACGAGGCTGTTAGTGTGTGGTCTTCGCTCGGGAAGTAGGGAGAGACGTGGTCACGGGACGCACCAGGCTTTGGTCCGCTTTGGTCGTTGCCACGTCGGCGGTCGTGCTGTTGGTCACGGGCATCCCGTGCGCTGGCCACGCAGCCTCGCAGAGCGCGACTCAACCTGCTCGCCACGACCCACTGACGCCGCGGGACTTCCTCAGAGCCGGACGTGATGGCATCCCGCACGCGACGACATCGTATCCCTCGGCGCCGTCCGGCAGCTCGAGTGCTCCTGCCTCCAGCGCGTGGGCCATCGTGAGCAGCGACAGCCCCCGCCCGGACAACTACCTCAACAACGCCACGTGCGTCAGCGCGGACGACTGCTGGGCCGTCGGAGGTGAATCGATTGGGGGTGGCGCCTACCAGGCGCTGGCCGAGCGGTATACGGGAGGCGGGTGGACTGCGGTGAGCACGCCGTTCTCCTCGGGCTCCTCATTCAACGGCGTCGCATGCCCCGGCGACGCTGCGTGCTGGGCCGTGGGGTTCTCCCGCACCGGGAGCGTCGACGATACGCTCATGGAGCAGTTCAACGGAGCCTCATGGTCAGTCGCCTCCGCTGCTCCGGTCGCGGGATTCTTTGGTGATGTCGCCTGTGTCACCGCGACTGAATGCTGGGCCGTTGGATCCTCTGGCAGCTCGACCTTCCAACCCTTGATATACCGGTACAACGGCAGCGCATGGTCGGCTGTCGCCGCTCCCGCGGGCGTCGGGAGCAGCGGGTTCAACTACGTCACGTGCATCAACGCCAGCGACTGCTGGGCGGTGGGTTATCAATCGACGGGCTCGGCGGCGGGGAGCAACTTTCAGAACCTCATCGAGCAGTACAACGGGGCCAGCTGGAGCGTAGTGAGCGCTCCCAACGTCGGCCCCGCCGGCACATGGAATGCGCTTTCCGGCGTGGCGTGCACCGGCGCGAGCAATTGCTGGGCGACCGGCATCTACGCCAACCCCGCGTCCCCTCAGGGGTACTTCCAGCAGGTCCTGGAGCAGTACAACGGTACGGCGTGGAGCGTCGTGCCCAGCCCGAACGTGGGGCTGGCAACGATTCCGTCGGACGTCGACTGCGTCGACGCGACTGACTGCTGGGCCGTGGGCTGGTACCTCCCAGCCGGCTCACAGACCAACGAAAGTTTCGCTGAACAGATCACCGTGAGTGGACCTACGATCGTCGGCACGCCCAACTCCGGTTCGTACCCTGGCAATGTGCTCGTTGGAATCACGTGCACCAACACCCCGAGCTGCTGGGCCGTGGGGCAGAGCTACAACAGCTCGACGGCCACCGGGGCGACGCTGGCTGAGCAGAGCGTGCAGCCGCAGTACGCGGCCGCAGCGACGAATGTCAGTGCCAGCAGCCGCCTGTCGGCACAGGCCACTGTGACGTTCACAGCGCCGTCCTACACGGGCACGAGCTCGATCACGGCGTACACCGTCTTCATCTTCGATTCCGGCGGACCTGTTGGCACCCAACCGGTGTCGTCGTCTCCTGCCACCGTCACCGGGTTGACCAATGGCCGCTGGTACGAGTTCGCAGTCGGCGCGGTCAATGCCTCGGGCACCGGCACACCGTCGGGGCTGTCCGATTCCGTGACACCGTTCTCGGGTGTGACGCCCCCGTCCCGTACGTCAGCCGTCAGCAGCAATCAGTACTTCCTCCCCAACAGCGATGGCTCCACGTGGCAGAACATTGATGAGACAACACTGAGTCTCAGTCTCAGTCCGTCGACGAGCTCAACAGTCATCCTCAGCGGCAACGCTGACTTCTGGACATTTGACGCGGGCTACAACCAGGATCTCGGGATCGCGATCTCGGTCAACGGCGCGTCGCCGACGGTGGTGGGGTGGAAGGAATCGGGCGGCTTCGCCGGAACGTTCTCGCCCAACGCCGCGTTTCTGCAGACACCGTACGAGATGACCTCGGGATCGACCTATGGAGTCTGGCTCGTCTGGAAGACGAACAAACCGGCCATTGGCGCGCACATCGCCACCGGGGCAGGCAGCCCCGAAAACTTCTCGCCAACGAGTCTTCATGCGGACGTCCTCCCTGCTGGCACGGACGCTCACACGGCGGTCAGCACGCAGCAGTACACCCTCCCCGACAGCGACGGCAGCAGCTGGCATCCGATCGATACATCTCTTTCCTTCACGATCACGCCGAGTTCCTCCTCCGCTTACGTGCTCAGCGGAAACGCTGACCTCTGGACGTTCAACGCCGGCTACAACCAGGACATCGGCGTGTGCGTGGCGGCGAACGCAACGATGGCGCCCAATCCCTGTCCGGCCGGCGACGTCGTCGCCTGGAAGGAATCGGGCGGATTCGCGGGCACCTTCTCGCCCAACGCAGCATTCGTGCAGACGGTCCAAGAGCTCAACGGCGCAACGTCTTACTCCGTCTCGCTTGTGTGGAAGGCCAACAAGCCCGCCGGTGGCATTGTCATCGCTGCAGCGGCCGGTCCGAGTGCGCCCTACTCGCCGACACGGTTGACGGCTTGGTCTGCCGGTGACGCCGCCACGGCGGTGAGCACGCGGCAGTACTCGTTGCCGGACAGCAACGGCAGCTTTACTGCAATCGACAGCACAAACCTCTCGACACAGTTCGCGGCGACGACGGACGAGAACGTCTTGGTCAGCGTCAACACCGACCTGTGGACGGCCAACGCTGGATATAACCAGGATGTCGGCATCATCGCCAGCAACGTCGCGACTCCATCGCCGGCTTTGATCGGCTGGAAGGAGTCCGGGGGGTTTGCCGGCACGTTCTCACCGAATGCGGCATTCCTCGAAGTCTCGTATCCGGTCACTGCGGGAAACACGTACCAGTTCAGCGTGGTCTGGAAGACGAACATCCCAGCAGCGTCATCGAACGTCACGATCTACGCCGGAGCGGGTCCCATCGCTGGTGAGTTCTCGCCGACCCGGATCACCATTCTGCCGGCCGGAGGGCTGCCGGGTGCGCCAACCGGGGTTGCTGCAACAACGAGCACGCCGGGTAGCGCAGCCGTGTCCTGGAGCGCGCCGACCGATAGCGGTGGCAGCCCGATCACGTCGTACGCGGTCACCACGTACGACGCCAACGGCAATGTGGCCGGCTCGACATCGGCGCCATCGTCGCCCGCCACCGTGACCGGGCTGACCAACGACCACCCGTATTTCTTCGGGGTCGCAGCGGTCAGCGGTGGAGGCGCGGGCCCCCATGCCGATTCCAATTCGGTGACGCCGGTCTCGGGCTCGGCGCCGGCGACGAGGCTCACTGCGTCGAGCACCAGTCATTACGCGTTGCCCAACAGCGACGGCGCAACGTGGCAACCGATCGACGACACAAACCTCGGCCTGAGCATCACTCCGGCGGTGACGGGATCGGTCCTTCTGACGGCCAACTCGACGCTGTCCACGACGTCGACCGACGGGAACAACGACGAGGACATCGGTATTGAAGTCAACGGATCCCTTGTCTCGTGGCGTGAAGCGGCAGGTCAGAATCCCCCCTTCCAAAGCGCGATCCTCGTGCAAGCGCTGCAGTCCGTCACTGCGGGCACGCCGTACACCGTCGAGATTGTGTGGAAGTCGGAGCGACCACTCATGGGTGCGAGGATCGAGGCCGGGACAGGGCCGGCAGGTGGCCCCTACTCACCCACGACCCTCAACGTGCAGACGATGAGCGCAGCGAACGGCGCCCAGGAGATGAACACAGGCAGCTTCACCGACGAGACCAGCGACGGAACCACGTGGACGGCGCTCAGCACGTCGTCCATGACGCTAGCTCTCGCGCCCTCGGCGACCGGGTACGCAGTACTCAGCGCGCAGACCGATTTGTACTCCAGCCGCGGTAACGTCGGCCTGGATCTCGGCATCTGCCTGCTGCCCGGCACGTCGACCAGCTCGACGTGCCCGCAAGCTGACATCGTCGCGTGGAACGAGGTGAATCCAGGATACGCGTTGTCGCAGGCTGTCTCTGTTCAGGCGGTCGCGCCCGTGACTGGGGGAAGCACGTACATTGTAGAGCTGGTCTGGAAAACGGCTGGTTCCTTCGGATCCATATTTACTGGCGATGCATACAGCGCCGGCGGGCCAACCCAGCTGATCGCGTACACGATGCCTCCAAGCGGGGGCGCCGCCGTCTGGAGCACGGTGTCGAGCAGTCAGCAGTACTCGTTGCCGAGCAGCGATGGTTCGACCTGGCACGAAATGGATGCGGCGAACCTCGTGAGCCAGGCTCTGTCCCCGTCAGCTGATGAGACCGTGCTCGTTACCGCGACTGCGGATCCGTGGGCCGTCACCGCGAGCCGCGCCCAAGATCTCGCGTTGTTCGTGTCGGTGAACGGTGGCGCGCCCACGACGATCGGTTGGGTCGAGTCGGGTGGGTCGTCTGCCACCTCCAATCCGACCGCCACGGCGGTGCAGGCCGAGTACACGCTCGGCAGCTCCGGCGGGCCTTACGTGTTCTCGCTGTGGTGGAAGTCGGATCCAGCCGATTCATCGGGGATCTATGACGGCGCGGGACCGCTGAACGGAAACGTGTACTCGTCGACGACACTCACCGTGCTTCCGGGCGGCTGACCGACAGCGCCCTCGCACAGGGCCATATCCTGTGCGACCATCGCCCCATGGATGTGCACAAGGGCCGGCTCGATGCGACCGGCATGCGCATCGGCATCGTGGTGGCGCGGTTCAACGAGCTCGTCTCGCAACCGCTGCTCGACGGCGCCGTCGACGCTCTCGTGCGCCATGGCGCGGACGAGGAGCACATTACCGTCGCCTGGGTGCCCGGGAGCTTCGAGATCCCGATCGCAGCGCGCACGATGGCCGAGCAGGGCGACGTCGACGCCCTCGTGTGCCTCGGCGTCGTCATCCGCGGTGAGACCGCCCACTTCGACTACGTCGCCGGAGAAGCGGCCCGAGGGGTCGCCGCGGTGCACGCGACGACCGGCGTTCCTGCCGGCTTTGGCGTGCTCACCGTCGACACGCTCGAGCACGCCCTCGACCGCGCCGGGGGCAAGCACGGCAACAAGGGCTCCGACGCCGCGCTCGCCGCGGTCGAGATGGTGAAGCTGCTCCGGGAGCTGCGCCGGCCGCGAGCAGCGGCGCGCCAGGCGGTGTCCTGACGGCAGCCGCCGTCCCGCCGCAGCGCATCGTCTCCCTGCTCCCGAGCGCCACCGAGCTGCTGTTCGCCGTCGGCGCCGGGAATCGCGTGGTCGCGGTCACGCACGAATGCGACTACCCGGCCGGCGCGGTGCGTCACCTCTCCCGCGTTACCTCCAACGCGCTGCCAACAGACGGCACGACTTCGCGCGAGATCGACACGCACATCCGCTCAGCACGCCATGCGGGATCGAGCATCTACAACCTCGACACAGCAACGCTCCAACGTCTCCAGCCCGACCTCATCGTCACGCAGGAGCTCTGCGACGTCTGCG
>JAFALX010000060.1 GCA_019234035.1 Candidatus Dormiibacterota bacterium
CGGCGCGGCTACGCGAGCGGCGTTATCCTGCGAGCGCTGCGCGCCGTGCACACCTGATCGCACGCACCGCAGTTGCTCAATCCCTTTGACGCGCACGGAGGTGTCAGCGTGCTGATCAGCACTGCGAACGATCTTCCCGGGTACGAGATCACCGAGGTCCTCGGTGAGGTGTTCGGCCTCACCGTCCGCTCCCGCCACATCGGTGCGCAGATGGGCGCCGGGCTGAAATCGCTGGTCGGCGGCGAGCTCAGGGGCATGACGAAGAACCTGGTGGAGAGCCGTCAGGAGGTGATTCAGCGCATGGTCGAGGAGGCGCAGGCCAAGGGAGCGGACGCGATCGTCGCCTTCCGCTTCGACACCTCGGAGATGGGCGGCACCTGGACCGAGATCTGCGCGTACGGCACCGCCGTCAAGACGAAACCCGCCGCGGCGGCGTAGTGCAGCACACACACCTGGGGCGCTCGGGGCCCTCGGTGAGCGGTCAGGCCGCCGGCACAGACAGCGAGGCGCGCGCCGAGTCAGCGCGCGCGAGCCGCGTCACCAGCGAGAAGGTGACGAGGAAGATCAGCGCCAGGAACACGAGCAGACCGTCCGCCCCGAGCGCGCGGATGAAGACGCCGCCGACGATCGCGCCGACGGCTCCGCCGGCGGCGAGCGTCACCGTATAGAAGGACATCAGCGCCGAGCGGTCCGCGACGAGCGACTCGGAGCAGTCGGCGAGATAGGTGACCGCCGCCGGCCCGAAGCCTGCCAGCCAGATGATGCCGAGCGCCAGCACGGGCAGCGCCAGCGGCGCGATCCCCAGGCCCACCTGGTTCAGCACGAACAGCGTCGCGATGATCACCACTGCGCCCGGAAGCGCTCGCTGCATGATCGCCGCGGGTCGCGTTCGCGTGAGCCTCGGCGTCCAGAGCGCGATGCCGACGAGGAAGAGCACGATGCCGCTCACCAGCAGCACGCCGATCAGGCGCTCGTCGAGGTGGTGCTCCAGGTGCTGCCCGGCGACGGGCGCGTGGCGCAGCAGCGCCGGCATATGGGCGGTGAATGCGCCGATGAGCGCGAAGCATCCGATCCACGCCGGAAGGAAGGAGCGCATCGGCCCAGGGCCGAACACCGCATGGAGCACGGTGCGCAGCGGGCTCACGCGCAGCGGCGGCACCTTCGGTACCAGCCACAGGCAGATGAACGCGGCGACGATGTACAGCCCGGCGAGGAGGACGAACGCAATGCGGCCGAGGCTGTGGTACGCGAACGGGCCGATCGCGAAGCCGCCGGCATAGCCCGCCAGCGTGGCGCCGTCGAACGCCCCCGACGCTCGCGCCCTGCCGGCTCGGTCGTGCGAGGTGGCCGCCGCGATGGTGCCCAGCGCCACCGGCACGAACGCCGCGGCGCCGATGCCCTCGACAAGGCGGGCGAGCGCGACGTGCGCAGCGCTGTGCGCAAGCGAGACGAGCAATACGCCGGCTGCGGCGATCATCGGACCGGCAACGATGAACAGGCGCCGGCCCAACCGGTCCGCGTACCGCGCCAGAAACGGCGCGAACGTCATCTCGCTCAGGGACTGCGCGGCCACGACCAGCCCGATCGTCACGCCGCTGGGGCGGCTGCCCGCCAGGTCGCTCAGGTAGAACTGCACCGAGACGCTGGCGCCCACGGCGGCGACGCGCAGCAGCGCCGTCCCGGCGAGGAGCGCACCGAGTGTAACCGGCCGGTGCAGCTCGAGCTCGGCGGCGTCGTCGTCCGGCGCCCCGGAACCCGGCTCCGTCGGCGCCGCCGGGGGTGGCGGGAGCAGCGTGTCCGGGGGCGGAGGGGGCGCTGCCCTGGCCTCGGTGGGTGGTTCCCTCACTCGATGAAGCCTAGCGATCGGCCGGGGCGAGCGGAACAAACGTTGCAGGAGCGCGCATGCTGCCGCGAGGCACGTACAATTTTCGATGTCTCTGACGGAGCGAATCGGCCGGACGCGTCGCGCAATCCGGCCCGCCCGGTCTGGCGATGCGCAGGTGCACACGCCACCCGGTGCCGTCTCCGCCCGAGGCTCCAGCGGGGCGCACTCGTCCCACATCCGAGGTTCATCCAATCGACATCCTGATAGGAGCCCTTGTCGGGCTCGCCGTCGCAGCCGTCTTCGCCTTCTTCGCCATCTCGTATGCGCGTGGCGAGACCGCGCGTGCCCAGGCTGCCCAGAAGGAGAGCGAGGCCCGCGAGCAGGAGTCGCGGCGCAACGTCGACCAGGAGTCCAAGGCCGTCCTGCTGGCGGCCAAGGAGGAGGCGTCGCGGCGCCGCGAGGAGGTCGAGGCCGAGATCCGCGACCGCCGCTCGGAGATGGCCCGCCTCGAACAGCGCAACGCGCAGCGCGAGGAGAGCCTGGAGCGGCGGATGCGCGAGCTGGAGAGCAGCGAGCAGCGCCTCGGCCGCCGCGAGACCGAGCTCGAGGCCAGCCGGCAGTCCATCGAGACCGAGCGCGACTCCATCACCACGGAGCTGCAGCGCGTGGCGGCGCTCAGCCGGGAGGAGGCCCGCGCCGAGGTGCTGGCGAGCGTCGAGGGCGAGCTGACCCCGGAGATCGCCGCCCGCATCCGCGACGCCGAGCTGCGCGTGCGCGACGAGGCGGCGGAGCGGTCCCGCGAGATCCTCATCGCAGCGATGCAGCGGCAGGCCTCGGAGCAGACCGGCGATGCATCGGTGACCGTCATGCCACTGCCGTCCGACGAGCTCAAGGGCCGCATCATCGGCCGCGAGGGACGCAACATCCGCGCTTTGGAGGCGGCCACCGGCGTGGACGTCATCGTCGACGACACGCCCGAGGCGATCGTCCTCAGCGCCTTCGACCCGGTGCGGCGCGAGGTGGCCAAGGCTGCGCTCGAGCGGCTGTTCAGTGACGGTCGCATCCACCCCGCGCGCATCGAGGAGATGGTCACCAAGGCGCGCAACGAGCTCACTCAGAAGATGAAGCAGGAGGGGGAGGCCGCGTTGCAGGAGGTGGGCATCACTAGTGTCAACCCGGAGCTGGCGCGGTTGCTTGGGACACTCCGGTATCGCTCCATCTACGGCCAGAACGTGCTGGCGCACAGCCGCGACACGGCCGGCATCGCCGGAATGATCGCGGCCGAGGTCGGCTACGACGAGCAGGTGGCGCGGGAGGCCGCGCTGTTCCATGACATCGGCTGGGCGGTCGAGCACGACGTCGAGGGCTCGCACGCGATCATCGGTGGCGAGATCCTGGCGCGGCTGGGGCGCAAACCCGCGGTGGTGCATGCGGTTCGCGCGCATCACTACGACGAGGAGCCGCGATCCATCGCCGCATTCATCGTCATGACCGCGGACGCCATCAGCGCGTCGCGCGTGGCGTCACGTCGGGAATCGCTGGCCCAGTCGATCAAACGGCAGGAGCGCCTCGAGGCCATCGCGAACGACTTCCCGGGGGTGGATCGGAGCTTCGCGGTGCAGTCGGGCAAGGAGCTGCGCGTGCTCGTGCGACCTCAGGAGATCGACGACGATCGGGCGCAGATCATGGCGCGCCAGATCGCCAAGCGGCTGCACGCGGAAGCCACGTACGCCGGACGGGTGAAGGTCGTGGTGCTTCGCGAGACCCGGTGCGTCGAGTACGCCCGGTAACAATTGGGGAGCAGGGCGGGATGGGCGCTCGTGCAGGGGCCACCGAGGGCCGATAATGGCGTTCTCCGAGTCCAGCAAAGCCACAGCCCGGCCCAAACGGGCCGACCCTGCAATGGAAGTTCTCAAGGTTTCAGCCACGAGCAAGCCCGTCGCCGTCGCCGGTGCCATCGCCGGTGTCGTCCGCACCCAGTCGAAGGTTGAGGTGCAGGCCATCGGCGCGGGCGCGATCAACCAGGCCGTCAAGGCGATCGCGATCTCACGCGGCTACGTGGCGCCGGGTGGTCTCGACCTTGTGTGCATTCCGTCGTTCATCGACATCAGCATCGATGGCGAGGAGCGCACCGGGATCCGTCTGATCGTCGAAGTACGCTAGCGGCCGAAGCGGCTCGGAGTCAGCGCGTGCGGCGCGTGGATCGAGGTGCTTCTGCATGAGGTTCAGCGCAAATGGACGCTGTGCGCTGCGCGAGCTGGACGGCCGCCCACTGGCGGCGACGCGACGCGACGCGATGACGTAGTCTGTCAGCAGGAAGAGGGAGCATGCGGACCGCACCAGCTCTAGCGGTCGTCAGGTGCTCCACCCAGGGGGTAGAGCCATGACCGCTGGAGCCAGGTCGCGGGTTCGACGGGTCCGAATCGTTGGGAGCGTTGCGAACCGGCCCGGCGGCCGGAGGCTTTTCCGACTCGGCGTTGCGCTCAGCGTGCAGCTTGCGTGCGTGCTGGCGATCGTCGTGGAATACGTCACGCCCGTTCCCGCCAGCGCGTCGTCTGGATTCACCGCCTTTGTGGCGAACGAGGGCTCGAACTCGGTGAGCGTGCTCGACAGCGGAAGCAACGCGGTCGTCGCCTCCGTCACCTCGGGCATGAACCTTCCAGCGGGCGTCGCCGTCACCCCAGACGCGAAGACGGCGTACGTCGCCAACCACGGGGGCAGCCCACCCGTCGTCACCCCCATAGATGTGGCCACGAACACCGCGGGGAGCCCCATCTCGCTGCCCTCGGGCGTCGGCCCCTTTGCGATTGCGATCAGTCCGGACGGCGCGACGGCGTACGTCACCGACAAGGGCAACAGCACCGTCACTCCCATCAAGCTGGCGACGCGGACAGTGGGCACGGCCATATCCGTGGGCTCCGGCCCTGAGGCGATCGCCATTACGCCCGACGGAGCGACTGCATACGTTGCAGACATGAACACCAGCGCCGTCTCGACCATCAACCTGGCGACGAATGCCGTGGGCAGCGTGACGGTCGGGCGGCTCCCCACTGGCGTAGCCATCACGCCGGACGGGAAGTCCGCCTACGTCTCGAACTTCGGTTCGAACACAGTGTCGGTCATCGCCATCGCGACCAACACGGTGTCGGCGACGATTCCGACCGGCACCGAACCCGCAGGCGTCGCGATCACCCCGGACGGGACCACCGGCCTGGTCGCCGACTACGGTTCGGCAGACGTCACGCGATTCGCTACGGCAACCAACACCGCGGTCGGCACTGTCCCCGCCGGGAACTCACCCTTCGGCCTCGCCATCACTCCCGACGGCGCCCGCGCTTATGTGACCGACAACGTATCCGCGGGGACGGTGACGCCCATCGACATCGGGTCGAGCTCGGCGCTGGCCGCCATCACCGTCGGTAGCAACCCGGTCGGCATCGCGATCGCCCCGGCGTCGGGTCCAACGATCAGCTCGGAAGCGTCGGCATCGGTTCCTGCCGGCGGCCGTATCCACGACACCGCGACGCTGAGCGGTGGGCAGCGGCCGGTCGGGACCATCAACTTCGCCCTCTTCGGTCCCGGCGACGCGTCCTGCGCGAGTCCAGTGGCCACGTCCCAGGCCACTGTCAACGGCAACGGGGCGTATACATCGGCGGAATTCACGACGGCCCTGCCCGGTACCTACGAGTGGCGGGCGAGCTACAGCGGCGATGCCAGTGACCGCGCCGCAGGTCCCACCTCGTGCACTGATCCCGCGGAGAGCGTCGTCGTCACGCCGCAGACGCTGACGGGTGAGGCATTCGGCGCCACGGGGCAATTGAATGTCCTCGTCCTGGGCGTCCACCTGTCAAGGACCCCGGACGCCGGCCCGGTTTCGACAACCACGGCAGGTACGACGGGCTCGTGCGTCGCCTCTGTCCAAATCGTCGTGTCGGCACACACCCTCTGCGCGCACGTGACGACGACGGTGGGTCCCGCGACTTCCACCGGCCAGGCCTCCATCGCCGATGCCACGATCAGCATCGCCGGTGTGCCGTTGATCACCCTGACCGGGGTGTCGGCGACATCGCAGACATCGTGCCAGGGCTCCTCGGGCAGCACGACGATCACCGGGCTCACGATCGGCGGCCTGCCGCGCGACACGAGCTCCCTGCGGCCGGGGACCGCGATCGATCTGGGCGTGGCGACGCTCGTTCTCAACGAGCAAACCGCAGTCACGGGCGCCGACCGGGGCCTCACGGTCGACGCCGTCCACCTCATTGTGCGGTCGCTGGTGACCCGCGCAGACGTGGTCCTCGCGTCTGCCACCAGCGACATCAGCAACTGCCCGTAGCGACGACAGCCGAACATCGCGCATGAGGTACGGGTCAGCCTAGGGCCCCGGCGACGACGGTGGCGGCCCTCGTGCGGCCGCGCCGTCGTGCGACCGCGGACAAGTCAGGAGACGGCGGCCATGAGCTCACGAGTGCGCGCCCCGGCGCCCCGAACCTTGTTGACGCCACCGACTCCTTCTCCGGCGTACATTGCCATGCCGCTCACATCGCCTCGCGAGTCGCGGTTCGGGGGGGTGATGCTGCGATTGCCGGTGAGCTCCGCACGAAGCAGCGCCGTGCGCAGCACGCGATGTGGAGCGTCCGGCCAGTCCTCGTTGAATTGCGTGGTTAGCACCGTGTCTTGTGGCCCCGCCGCTGCGATGAGGGCAGCTTTGTAGGCGGGGTGCGCGGCCGACTCATCGGTGGCGACGAATGCAGTACCGATGCGAACGGCGTCGGCACCCGCGGCGATGATGTGTGCGACTGCATCGCGCGTCGAGAGGCCACCGGCGGCGACGACGGGAAGGCTCACAGCGTCGACGACCGCGGCAACGAGATCATCGAGCGGCATCACGCCTCGTACGTGCCCACCCGCCTCGCGACCCTGCGCGATGACGAGATGCCGCCGAGCACTGCGAGCTGCAGCGGCAGCTCGCACCCGACGAGCCGCGTGAAGCGGTTGCGATGGTCAGCCACGGAATCAGGGGGCCTGGAATCAGATGGCGGTGGCGACGAGCGTCGCCGTGGGAAGCGTCGGCAACACGCGGTCCACTCTGAACCCGGCATCGCCGAGCAGCCGGCGGAATTCGGAATCGGTCCGTTCCTGCGCTCCGAACAGCACGAACATGTGCATGTCGAAGAGAACGGCCAGGTGCGATTCGGCATCGTCCACCGCTCGCGCCGGCAGCACCACGTCGATGACCACGAGCGTTGTATCGGCGGTCATCGCGCGCCGGCACGACCGGAGGATGGCCGCGGCCTGCTCGTCAGGCCAGTCGTGAAGGATGCGTGACAGCACGTAGATGTCGCCGCCGCTGGGCACCGACTCGAAGAAGTCGCCCTCCACGATGGCGCAGCGGTCCGCGACGCCGTGGTGCGTCAGGTATTCGCCGGCTCCCGCGAGCCCGGTTGCCCGGTCGAACACGGTGCCGCGGGCGCGCGGCGCAGCCTGGAGGATCCCCGCGAGCAGCGCGCCGTTGCCCCCGCCGACATCGACGATGTGCCGGGCCCCGGCAATCTCGAGCGCCTCGACGAGCTGTGGCACGAGGCGCTCGGCCGTGGCGATCATGCTGTTGTTGAACAGCGTGGCCAGGCCGGGGCTGGCGTCCATCTCCTGCCACCAGTTGTGGCCGTTGGCGATCTCGAACGCCACGCCGTCGCCGCGCACCGCGCGGGGCAACTTCTCCCACGCCGCCCACCAGCCCGGCTCCCCGTTGGCGACCGCCATGTCGCGCAGGCTGCCGGCGGTCGCGCTGCGCAGCAGCTCGCCGAGGTCGGTTGTCGCGAAGCTCCCGTCGCCGAGGTCGCTCAGCACCCCCAACGCCGCGAGGGTGCGCAGCAGCCGGTGCAGCAGGAGGGAGTCGACGCCGGCGACCCCCGCAATCGCCGAAGCCGTTGCCCTGCCATCCGCGATCTCGTCGGCGATGCCGAGGATCGCCGCCACCCGGAGCACCTGGCTGACGCGATACCCGAGGATCATCTCGTAGAGGCGACGGTAGGCGGCGACATCACCGGGCATCTCGCGATTATCGGGCGGCACATCCGGCGCGGCCAGACGCATGGGGGCGCCTCGCATAGCGCCCGGCCCGGCGCCCAACGGCCGCTGCTAGGCTTCGATCAATGCAGATCCCTGTGCTCAGCGATGCGGCGCGGGGCTTCCGGCCGCTGACGATGGCCGCTCGCACCGGACGGCGCGAGGCGACCATGCCTGCGCTCGGTCGCGCTCCCCGGGTCCACCTCTGGCACATCGGCTGCCAGATGAACGACGCCGATCGCGAGCGCCTCGCGGAGGAGCTCGCCGACATCGGTTTCGTCCCCGAGGTGGCGCTCGAGGACGCCGACCTCGCGGTGCTGATCACATGCACGGTGCGCGCCAACGCGGAGCAGAAGGTGTACGGCAAGTTCCGCGAGCTGATCCCGTGGAAGCGCGAGCGGCCCGGCCGCGCGGTGGCCGTCACCGGGTGCATGGCGGTGGAGCACGGCGAGGCGCTGCTGCAGCGGCTGCCCGAGCTGGACTACGTCTTCGACGTGCGCGAGCCCGACGGGTTCCTCGCCAAGCTGCAGGCGCTCCACGCCGCGGACATCGATGCGCCGGTCACGCTGCCGGCGTCCGATCGCCTCAGCGCGTACGTTCCGGTCATGGGTGGCTGCAACGAGATGTGCACGTACTGCATCGTGCCGTTCGTCCGCGGCCGCGAGGCGAGCCGCAGCGTCGCAGAGATCGTCGACCACGTGGGCCGCCTGGTGGATCGCGGCGTGCGCGAGGTGACGCTGCTCGGCCAGAACGTGAACTCGTATCGCGACCCGGACTCGAGCTGCGGGCTGCCCGAGCTGATGCAAGCGGTCGACCAGGTGTCCGGGCTGTGGCGGCTGCGCTTTCTCACCTCGCACCCGCGCAACGCGGTGCCCGAGCTGTTCACCGCGATGGCGGAGCTGTCCACCGCGTGCGAGCAGCTGCACCTCCCCGTGCAGGCGGGCTCCGACACGCTGCTGCGCCGCATGCGCCGCATGTACTCCGTCGCCGAGTACCGCGAGAAGATCGCGCAGGCACGCGCGGCGGTGTCACCGCGGCTCTCGCTCAGCACCGACATCATCGTGGGCTTCTGCGGCGAGACCGAGCAGGAGTTTCTCGGCACCGAGGAGCTGATGCGCGAGCTGCGGTTCGACACGGTGCACCTCGCCGCCTACTCGGTGCGGCCCGGAACCGCTGCTGCGCGCAGGCCGGACGACGTGCCCCAGGTGGAGAAGAAGCGACGCCTCAACCACCTGCTGGCGCTGCAGCGGGAGATCGCCGCCGAGGTGAACCACGAGTACATCGACGGCGAGGTCGAGGTGCTCGTCGAGGGTGTGGCCGATGATGGCCGCGTGTACGGTCGCACGCGCGAGAACAAGGTGACATGGCTGGCTGCGGGGAGCGCGACCACGGGATCGCTGGTTCGCGCCCGTGTCACGGGGGCCAGCGCCTGGCAGCTGCACGCCGAGGCGCTGGATCCAGCGGCGTGACCTCGCGCGGGAAAGCGCCGGCCCCGCACCTAACCGGCACCTCCGAGGCTCCTCGGCGCGCCACCGTCGCCATCGAGAGCGCCGGCAACACACCGATCCTCCGCCAGTACCGCGAGGTCAAGGCGCGGCACCCCGAGGAGCTGGTTTTTGTCCGGCTCGGCGATTTCTTCGAGCTCTTCGGCCCCGACGCCGAGGCGGCAGCACCGGTGCTCGGCGTGGCGCTCACCGGACGGAGCTTCGGAAGCGCCGGGCGCATCCCGATGTGCGGGGTGCCGCACCAGGCGCTGACGCACCATCTGCGCCGCCTGCTCGACGCCGGGTTTCGCGTCGCGGTCTGGGATCAGGTCGGCGACGCGGTCGCCGGCAAGCTGGTCGAGCGTCGCGTCACGCGCGTGCTCACCGCGGGCACGCTGGTCGACGAGGAGCTGCTCGACGCGTCAGCGGTGCTGCGGTGCGCTGCTCTCGCGCAGCACGGATCCGTGACCGGGATCGCGGCGCTGGACGCCAGCACCGGGGACTGCGAGCTCGTCGAGCTGCGCGATGCAACGCCGGCTCGCATCGGTGACGAGCTGCGGCGGCTCGATGTGGCCGAGCTTCTGGTCGCCGAGGGCGTCGAGCTTCCCAACGTGACCGCGCATGACGTTCCGCGGGCGACGCTGCCGGAGTCGGTGTTCAACCCCGCCCGAGCCGAGGCGCGGGTCCTGGAGGCGGCGGCCGCGTCGAGCCTCATCGCTCTCGGGCTCGAGGACGTGCCCGTGGCGCGCGTCGCCGCCGGTGTCGTGCTCGCGTACTGCGAGCGCTCCCAGGTGCGGCTCTCGGCGGAGCTGCTGCGCTTTCGTGTCCACCGAGACTCAGCCCGCATGGTGCTCGACGAGCACACGCGACGCAACCTCGAGCTGATCCGGGCTGCCGGAAGCGGCCTGTCGCTCGTCGGGCTCGTCGACGGCACGCGCACACCGATGGGCGCGCGGCTGCTGCGCTCCTGGGTGCAGGCGCCGCTGCTGGAGGTGCCGGCGATCGCCGCTCGCGCCGACGCCGTCGCCGCGCTTGTCGCCGATACGCCCGCACGCGATGCGCTGCGGGCTGCGCTTCGGGGCGTGCGCGATCTCGAGCGGCTGGTGGCGCGGTGTGCGCAGGGCGGCGCATCGCCACGGGACCTTGCCGCAGTGCGCGACGCGTGCAAAGCATTGCCGGCGGTGCGTGCCTCGATGACGGGAGCGTCCGCCGGCTCGACGGTGCTGCACGACTGCGCCGAGCGCAGCGTCGCGCCGGACGCGGTGCTGCAGCGGCTGTGCGATCTGCTCGTCGAGGACCCGCCCGGCGACGCGCGGGCCGGC
>JAFALX010000350.1 GCA_019234035.1 Candidatus Dormiibacterota bacterium
CGACCCAGAAGTCGCTCACTCGCTGCGGATTGGCGGTCGGCGCGGGCAACGTCCTCGAGCCGGCCGCCACGCCGAGGTTGATGCTGTCGGCGAGCCCGTACTGCCCGAAGAGGCGCGCGCCGTCGGCTCCGTCGATCCAGCTCTCCGCGTCGAACAGCGCTTGCGGATAGAGCATCGCCGAGCCGAGCACGCAGCCGATGCAGACGGTGCCGTCGAGCGCGCGCGTCGGCGCGGTGGGATCGGGTTGCGGGTGCCACACGCGCAGCACGTCGGCATGGGCCGCGGCGACGTCGCCGTTCGTGAACTTCACGGTGGCCGCGTCGCGCACGAGCTGATCGCTCGCCTTCGCGAGGTGCTCGGCCTGCGCCACCGGCAGCCACTTCGCGACCGCGGCGTCGACGGCGGAGCGGAGGTGGTCCTCGGCCTCGAGCAGGACCCGTCGGCACACCCGCCCGGCAGGCAGCAGGCGGCCGAGCTCGGCGAGCAGCGCGGCGATCATCGTCCGGCCTCGGAGAGGACGGACTCGCCGAGAACCCGGTCGACGGCCTGGGCGAAGCTGCGCCAGGTGCCGCGATGGGCGCTGAGCGCGGACACGCCCCGGCGGGTGACCGAGTACACACGGCGGGGCCGTCCCGGCTCCGAGCTCCAGCGGCTGCTGAGCAGCCCGTCGCGCTCCAGTCGGTGAAGCGCCGGGTACACGGTGCCCTCGGCGAGGTCGAACGCGCCCGCGCTGCGCTCGCGGAGGCGCTCGATGACCGCGTACCCGTGCGCGGGCCGGTCGGCGAGGACGCCGAGGAGGAGCGCGTCGAGATGTCCGCGGAGCAGCTCGGGCCCGGTGCTCATGTGCCTAGCTAGTCTAGGCATTGCCTGTCTAGGTGTCAACGCTCTTCCCTGGCCCGCGGAGCGTCCCCCTCCACCGTACGATCGCGCCTCTCGCCCAGTCACGGAGGAGGACATGATGCTGCCCGTGATCTACTCGATGAGCGTATCGCTGGATGGTTTCATCGCGGGACCGACGGGCGACATCGGCTGGACCGCGCCGGACGCGGAGCAGTTCCGCTTCCACGTCGAGCAGACCCGCCACATCGCCGCGCACCTGTGCGGACGCGGCCTGTACCAGGTGATGCTGGTGTGGGAGACCGCGGAGCAGACCATGTCCGGCGAGGCGGAGCTGGAGTTCGCCCGCATCTGGCGGCCGATCCCGAAGGTGGTGTTCTCCCGGACGCTGAACTCGGTGGCGGGCAACGCACGGCTGGCCACCGACGACATCGCCACCGAGGTCGGTCGGCTCCGTGACCAGCCGGGTGAGGGCACGGTGTCCATCGGCGGAGCGGGCCTCGCCGCGTCGGTCATCGCCGAGGACCTGATCGACGAATACCGCCTGTTCGTCAGACCGGTCATCCTCGGTGGCGGCACCCCCTACTTCACTCCGCTCGCCAGACCCCTCGACCTGCGGCTGATCGAGTCCCGGACCTTCAGCGCCGGCGTCGTCTACCTTCGCTACCAGCGCACGCGCTGATGTGGTAGGAGGCGGTGGGGGTGCCGGCTACGCGGCGCTCGCCGCCGTTGCGCTCGAGCCAGAACGCGCATTGGCAGGCGGCGCTCGTCCCAGCTCCTGGCGAACTCCTGGTAGAAGGTGTCCAGCTCGAAGTACCTGCGGTCGTCGACGTAGTAGGGCTCGTACGCGTCGCGAGTGGTGAGGAAGACGACCTCGTCCGGTGAGCAGTAGTACAGCGACTGTTGTGGTCGACGTGACTGCCGGCGACGACCATCGTCGCCCCCCCGAAGTTCTCGATTCCGCCGCCGCCCTGTGGGGGGCTTCCGACGGCGGTGTTGCCGGTGATCGTCGTATCCTCAGCTTTTGAGGGGCGGCCCGCCGCAACTGTGGATGTCCACCGGCGCACCGGGGCCAGCAGCCCGGACATTCACCAGAGCGCCCGGATCCCGAGTCGCGCTACCGGAGCCGAGTCGTGCGCCGGCTCAGGCTCGCGAGATGGTCAGGCGCCGTCCGGTCTCGGTCTTGACCGTGTCGATGGTCGCTCCATCGAGAGCTGCGGATACCGTCGCCGGCACGTGCAGGATCTCGTCCCCGCCGCGCTCGACGACCTGGTCGCCAACCTGGGGTTGGCCGACCCTGAGGCTCAGCGTGCCGGCGGCCTCGCCAGGTTCCAGACGCACGACGGTGCCGGCTGGATGGTCCAGCGACTGCAGCAGATCCTTCGCGGGTTCGGTCACGTTGAGCATCGACGGCCCTCCTCGAGTCCGGTCGGTGAGCGTCTCACGGCGCAAGGCTAGCAGAGGCGTACCGACTGCTACCCTGCCCACCGCCCGGTGACGAAGTGGTCGAGCAGGTAGAGAGAGATCGGGAAGCTCAGGGCGATGAACACCCGCTCGGCATTGCGATGCCGCGCCAGCAGGAGACCGAGCGCGAGGTAGATCGGCGCGAGCGGGATCATGTAGCGGTTGATCGACACCGGCAGTCCGGTGGTGCTCAGCGCCACCACGCCCAGGCCGAGCAGCACCGTGTACACGGGGCGCAGGTGTCGTGCGGCGTAGACGGTGATCGCCACCAGCGCGAGCAGCGCGACGGGGTCGAACATGTAGACGATGCCGGCCGGGTCCCCGCCACTCAGGAAGTGCCGCCTGGTGACGTTCTCGACCGCCACCTGCATCATCGTCCAGGGCGGTGCGAGATGGTGCCCCCATGTGCCCTCGGCGTGCAGGAACCGCAGCGGCTGACCGAACCGATGCCCCATGAGGGCGATCCAGGAGCCGAGCGCGAGCGCCGGCGGGACCGTCAGGCCCGTGATGTCCCAGCGGATCCTGCGTGCGGACCAGTCGTGCTGCTGCAGATATTCCACGACGAGAGCGGCGACGAGGATCACCAGGTAGTACTTGCTCAGGATGGCGAGCGCGGCGGCTGCGCCCGCGAGCCACCAGTGACCGCGGCGCGCCGCCAGCAGAGCCCAGACCACCGCGGCGAGGGAGAGCGACTCGGAGTAGGGAACCGCGAAGAAGACGGCGCCGGGGATGAGAAGCGCCGCTGCCACGGCCGCCCCGGCCATGACGGGGCCGCCGCCCTC
>JAFALX010000087.1 GCA_019234035.1 Candidatus Dormiibacterota bacterium
GGCCGAAGATCCGCCGTCCGACGAACCTGATGGGATCCCAGCGCCGGTCGGCATTGCGCTCCTTCAGCGGGATGATCGCGTTATCCGTGATGTGGATGTGCTCGGGGCACACCTCGGTGCAGCACTTGGTGATGTTGCAGTACCCGATGCCGCCGGACACGCGAGTCTGCTCGCGGCGGTCGAGCACGTCCTTGGGGTGCATCTCGAGGTACGCGGTGCGCACGAAGTAACGCGGTCCCTCGAAGCGCGCCGACAAATTGTGCGTGCGGTTGATGTGACACACGTCCTGACAGAGGAAGCACTCGATGCACTTGCGGAACTCGAACAGCCGGTCGATGTCCATCTGCTGGATGCGCCAGGGACCGGGATCGTTCGGCGCGTGCGTGAACGGCGCGATGCTGCGGTCGATTGCGTAGTTGCGCGACACGTCGGTGACGAGGTCCTTGATCAGCGGGAACGACTTCATCGGGTGCACGGTGACCGGTCCCGCCGGCAGCTCGTCGATGCGCGTCTTGCACATCAGCACGGGACGCCCGTTCACCTCCGCGCTGCAGGAGCCGCACTTTGCCGCCTTGCAATTCCAGCGGCATGCCAGGTCGGTGTCGAGGTTGTGCTGGACATAGTGGACCGCGTCGAGCACGACCATGCCGGTCACCATCGGCACCGCGTACTCCACCTCCTCCGGCGTGGCGCCGGGCGTTCCTTTCAGCACGCGCAGCGCCACCGTCTCACCGGTGAGGCCGCTGTCGGGCGTGGGGTCCTCGGCCGGCGCGCGTTCGGCGGTGCCGGGCGACGTCACCGCGGTCATGCGGTCACCTCCGGCTTGACCGCCCGCGTCAGGTGGCCCTTGGGCAGCTTGGCCTCGTCGTAGAACCGGCTGCGCTGCAGCAGCGCGACCAGCTCGTCCGGCATCGGCTCCACGGGCTCGGCGACGATGCGCATCGCGTCCCCGTCGCGCCGCGCGATGAAGTTCACGGTCCCGAAGCCGGCGTCCTGCTCGAGGTGGTCGAGCCGCCACTGCGAGCCGCGACTCTCCCTGCGCTCGATCGCGGTGCGCACGATCGCCTCCGAGAGCGTGAGCATGTTGGTGACGTCCCGGCACGTGTGCCACCCGGGGTTGAGCACCCGGCCACCGGCCACGTGCATGTGCGCGGCGCGTTTGCGCAACCCGAGTATCGCTGCGAGCGAACGCTGCAACGACTCCGCGGTGCGTGCGATGCCCGCGTCGTCCTGCATCGCCGCCTGCAGCTCCTCGTGCAGCTTGTATGGGTTCTCGGGCGACGCGGTGCCGTCGCCCGAGGACTGCAGCGGCCGCAGCAGCGACTCCTGCTCGGCCGCGACCTGCGACTCGTCGATGGCTCCGCGGGCCCGCGCGCGTGCCTCGGAAGCGGCAGCCTCACCGGCGCGGCGACCGAACACGAGGATGTCGCCGAGTGAGTTGCCGCCCAGCCGGTTGGCGCCGTGCAATCCCGCGGCCACCTCGCCGGCGGCATACAGGCCGGGCACGGTCGTGGCGCCGGTGTCGGGCGCGACCCGGACGCCGCCCATCGTGTAGTGGATGGTGGGACCCACCTCCATCGGATCGCGCGTGATGTCCACCGAGGCCAGCGCGTGGAACTGTTCGTACATCGAGGGCAGCTTCTGCTTGATGCGCTCGGCGCCGAGATGTCGCACGTCGAGATACGCGCCGCCGTGCGGTGTGCCTCTGCCCGCGCGCACCTCCTTGTAGATGGAGCGCGCCACGACGTCGCGCGACGACAGCTCCTTCTTCACCGGGTCGTACTCGAGCATGAAGCGCACGCCCTCGCTGTTGTAGAGCAGCCCGCCCTCGCCGCGCACGGCCTCGGTGACGAGGATGCCGCGTGCACCGGGGGGCCAGACCATCCCCGTGGGATGGAACTGCACGAACTCCATGTCCTGCAGGTCGGCGCCGGCGGCGTAAGCCATTGCAGCTCCATCTCCGGTGCTCTCCCAGGAGTTGGACGTGTAGCGGTACATGCGGCCCCAGCCGCCGCTGCCGAGCACGGTGCCGCCGCTGCGGAACACGACGAACTTCCCGTCGTTGCGGTTGTAGCCGATCGCGCCCGCGACGCGGTCACCGTCCTTGAGCAGGGCTGTCAGCGTGTACTCCATGTACACGTCGACGCGGTCGGTGTGCAGCATGCGGTCCTGCATCGTGCGGATCAGCTCCAGCCCGGTGCGGTCGCCCACGTGCGCCAGCCGCTTCCAGGAGTGCGCGCCGAAGGCGCGCTGCATGATGCGGCCGTCCTTGGTGCGGTCGAAGCGCCCGCCCCAGCGCTCGAGCTCGTACACACGGTCGATGACCTCGCGCGCGTAGATCTGCACCATCCGCCAGTTGTTCAGCAGCTGGCCGCCGAGCATGGTGTCGGCGAAGTGCACCTCCCAGCTGTCCTGCGCATCGACGTTGCCCATCCCTGCCGCGATGCCGCCCTCGGCCATGACCGTGTGCGCCTTGCCCAGCAGCGACTTGGTGATGACGACGACCCTGCATCCGGCGTCGGCGGCCGCGACGGCCGCGCGCATCCCCGCGCCGCCGGCGCCGACAACGAGGACATCCGTGTCGATCGTCTCGTAGGGCTCGACTGTCATAGGGCTAGAACGTGATGTGCGGGTCGGTGAAGATCCCGGCGTGCAGGAAGTGGATGTACACGTCGGTAAGCACGACAGAGAACATGCTGAGCCATGCCCACATCGCGTGGCGTCCGTTCAGGATCGACACCCAGCTCCACGCGCGGTACCGCGCCTGCCGGATGCTCGACTCCGCGTAGCAGTCGAGACCGCCGCCCACCAGGTGGCGCAGCGAGTGACAGCCGAACGTGTACGCGCTGAGCAGCACGACGTTCAGCAGCATGATGCCGGTGCCGATGCCCAGCTGCACGCGGCCCGTGCCGGGCTGGAAGAACGCAAGGAAGACGTCGTACCACAGGAATCCGGTGACGATCAGCACGGCGTAGAGGAACACGCGGTGCATGTTGTTGAGGAACAGCGGGAACTGCGTCTCACCGCGGTAGGCGCGGTGGCGCAGCTCGCCGACGGCGCACGACGGTGGATCCCAGAAGAAGGATCGGTAGTACGCCTTGCGGTAGTAGTAGCAGGTGGCCCGGAACAAAAGCGGTGACCACAACACCCACAGCGCCGGGCTCACCGGCCCGGTCGACCAGAACAGCGGCGAGTAGAACGGCGAGAGATACGGGCCGGACTGGTTGATGCCGCCGGAGAAGAACGCCGTCCAGATGGCGTAGCCGCTGAAGCAGCTCAGCACGATGACGACGGTCGCCGGATACGCCCACCACGGCGCAGCCCGCCACATGCGCGCCATTGGGCTCACGCCCGCGGCATGCGGTGAGGGACTGAAGGAGAGCGCTACCTGGGTTGCCATTGACGTCCGTGTCAATCGTAGTGCCCGGCACCGGCCCTGAGCGGCGCGTTCAGTGCGCCCTACAGAAACAACGGGGGACTGAACGGGATGAATCGGTCGAACTGTCCGTAGTCCCGGTCGGACATCAGGAGGTTGATCCAGGCGTCGAAACGGAAACCCCGTTGCGTCAGATGTCGAATCGCCGCGGAGTTCGGGCCGGGCAGCTGCAGCTCCAGGCGCTTGACCCCGAGATCCGACGCCACACCCTCTGCGTGCGCGAGGATCGCGGGGAGGTGGGACGGATCAAGGGCGGCCATCGGGCCGGCGCCGTCCGAGCCGACAAAGGCGAAGCCGACCGGGCGCCCGTCCAGGCGATAGAGGTGCCCGCTCCGGTGTTCGACGAGCCAGCGGAGCTCTTCGTCCGATCGCCGGTGTCCCAGCACGGCCAGCTCGATCTCACGCTGCGGCCCGAAGTCACCGTCGATCGGTGTGGGCACGAGGTCGCCGGTGGCTCCAGGGCGCCCGGGCGCGCCAGTCAGCGTATAGAGCGGGAAGCGCGCGATGGTGCCGGCGGCGTAGTAGCGCGCCTGGGCTCGAATGTCCTGCGTGGCGATGATGGAGCGCACCGAACCACGCCCCGCGGGAAAGGCCCGCTCCAAGAGAGCCCGGCCGACACCCCGCGCCTGCCGGTCCGAGCGGACGAAGAACTCGGTGAGCTCCAGCAGGCCGTCGCGCTCGATGGAGCGTGCGAATCCCACCATGCTCCCGGAGTCGGCGTCCTCGGCGACCCACCATTCAGCCGCGATCCGAGACAGCATCCGATACAGGGACTCGCTCGTCCGCCACCATTCGTCTGCGCTGCCGTCGAGTGGCGTCCCGTGGCGCCGGCCCAGGTCGGTGACCGACTCCCACATGAGCTCGTGGCAGGCCGCCGCGTCGTCCGCCGATGCGCGCCTGTACGAGACGGACGCCTCACTGCTCACGTCAAGTGCCCACGTCAGAAGTACTAGTTCGCCCGTGAGCCTCCGCCGAACTGCCCGGTCAACGGCGGAACCAGGGCATCCGCCTGAGCACGGAGCGCAGCGGCACCGTCGGCATCGCGCATGTTCTCGGTCTCATCCGCGAGCACCCGCAGCAGGGTGGCCGCCATGATCGGGACGAGCTTCTCGACGTTCACCGCGCGTCCCGCCCGCAGTGCCTCCTCGGGGTACTCCAACCGCGACATGCAGATACAGCGCGCGGCGCGGGTGTGCTCCGGTCCGAAGAACTGCCCCAGGATGTCGACCTCGATGCCGAGCTCCGCTGCAGTCTGGTCGGATTGCTCGAGCAGCTGGCGGACCAGCGGCTCCTCCTCCGCAGTCGCCGCCGCCTGCGCGAGGTGCAGCCCGGCGGCGCCGAGGATTGCCGCCATCACCTGCATCCCGACGGTGCCGCCGCCGTGCTCCGCAAGGTCCTGCGCACGCTTCAGCGCGGAGCGGAACCGGCCCTGCGCCAGCGGGAAGCGACCCAGACGCATCGCGCCGTGCACGGCACAGGACATCGCGGCGAGCTTGTGCAGGTCATCGCAGCGAGCATCGTCCTCGTTGACCATCTCGGCGAGATCGTCGGCAATGCTGGCGACCTGGTCCACATGCGCGGCGGTCACCATCGCCGTGATCAGGTCCAGCATCGCCAGCTCGACGGTGGCGTTGCCGGCCTCCAGCGGGGTGAGTGACGAGAGCTCGTCGCTCAGCAGTGCGTGACCGAGCGGGAGCACGCGGGTGAGGTCGCCGATGCGGCCCTCACGGTAGGCGAGCCAGCAGCGTTGCAGTTCCTCGCCAAGTGCGCTGCTCATGCCGCAATCCTCCTCTGAACCGCCGGGCCGCCGATGTCCATCTTCCCGAATACGCGCGGGCCACGCACTGCGGATGCAAGGAACCGTGCGCCGCAAGAGTAGCGGCGGGCCGGCCGTCAGGAGCCATACGGGCCGATTGCAGTCGCTCGCCGTTTTCCCGGCTTTTCGATAAGGTTGGCCACTCAGTCGGCCACAGGGTGGAATCCAGGGTCCGTCAGGCCGCTTGAACTGGAAGTCAGAGCATGTCACGCTACCCAGGCATTGGCGAACAGATGAGCGCCGCACACCTCCCGGGGGGGTTGTACGACCCTCGGTTCGACCACGACTCCTGTGGGGTCGCGTTTGTCGCGCGCGTTGGGCATCCCCCGTCGCACGAGGTCGTGTCGATGGGCATCGAGGCGCTCGTCAACCTGGGCCACCGCGGCGCGCAGGGCGCGGACCCCGACAGCGGCGACGGCGCCGGCATCCTGATCCAGATCCCCGACGCGCTCCTGCGCCGCGACGCCGGCTTCGCGCTGCCACCGGCCGGCAGCTACGGCGTGGGCATGGCCTTCCTGCCCACGGAGGATGATGCCGCCGGCCTGTGCCGCGCGATTGTGGCCGAGGCGTGTCACGACGAAGGGCTGCGCATCGTCGGCTGGCGCCAGGTCCCGTACGCCGCCGGCGCCATCGGCCGCACCGCTCGCAGCATGATGCCCGCGATCGAGCAGCTGGTCGTGGCGGCCATCGGGCTGCGCGGCGAGATGCTGGAGCGCCGCCTCTACGTGCTGCGCCGCGTCATCGAGCGCCGCGCACGCGAGGCCGGCTTCGACCGCGCGCGCTTTCACTTCGCGAGCCTGTCCAGCCGGTCGGTCGTCTACAAGGGCATGCTCACCGCGGAGCAGCTGCCGCTCTTCTACCCCGATCTGCTCGCCACCGAGACGGCCTCGCGACTCGCGCTCGTGCACGCGCGGTTCTCCACCAACGTGCTGCCGCGGTGGGATCTGGCGCAGCCCTTCCGTGCGTCGGCGCACAACGGCGAGATCAACACGCTGCGCGGCAACGTGAACTGGATGCGCGCGCGGCAGTCGAAGTTCAAGAGCCCCCAGTTCGGCGACGACATCGCCAAGCTGCGACCGGTCATCGACGAGGCCGGCTCCGACTCCTCGATGTTCGACGAGGTGCTCGAGCTGCTGACATCATCGGGCCGCTCCATCGAGCACTCGGTGATGATGATGATCCCCGAGGCGTGGCACCAGAACACCACGATGGACGAGGAGCGCCGCGCCTTCTACGAGTTCCACTCGGCGTTGCTGGAGCCGTGGGACGGTCCGGCGGCCATCGCCTTCACCGACGGCCGCCTCATTGGTGCCACTCTCGACAGAAACGGGCTGCGTCCCGCGCGCTACCTCACCACTGACGACGGTCTCGTGGTGATGGCGTCGGAGGCCGGGGTGCTCGACATCCCCGAGGAGCGCATCACGCGCAAGTGGCGCCTCGAACCGGGACGGCTGTTGCTCGTCGACACCGAGAACGGCCGCGTGCTCGACGACGGCGAGTGCAAGAGCCAGCTGGCGTCCGAGCACCCGTACCGACAGTGGATTCGCGGCGGCACCGTGCACCTCGACGAGCTGCAGCCGCCCCCCGACGTGCCCGATCCGGACGCCGGCACCCTGCTGGTGCGGCAACAGGCGTTCGGCTACAGCCTCGAGGACGTGCAGCAGCTCCTGGCCCCGATGGTTGCAACCGGTGCGGAAGCCGTCGGCTCGATGGGCAACGACGCGCCGCTCGCAGTGCTGAGCGAGCGCTCGCTGCCGCTCTTCAACTACTTCAAGCAGCTGTTCGCGCAGGTCACCAACCCGCCGATCGACCCCATTCGCGAGGTCACGGTGATGTCGCTCGTGAGCTCCCTCGGCGCCGGCGGCAACCTGCTCGAGCAGGGCCCGGGCCAGGCGAAGCGGCTGGAGATGCCGCATCCCATCCTGAGCAACCACGACCTCGAGAAGATCCGCCACGTCACGCAGCGCGAGTTCCCCGCCACGACGATCTCGATGGTGTTCCATCGTGACGGCGGTGAGGCGGGGCTGGTCGAGGGGCTGGACCGCATCTGCCGGCTGGCGTCCGAGGCGATGGCGCAGGGCTACACGGTGCTCGTGCTCAGCGACCGGCACATCGATGCCGCGCACGTGCCCATCCCCTCGCTGCTGGCGACGGCCGCGGTGCACCACCACCTCGTGCGCGAGCAGACGCGCACCGGCGTCGGCCTCGTGGTCGAGACGGGTGAGGTGCGCGAGGTGCAGCACGCGGCGCTGCTGGTCGGCTACGGCGCCGAGGCGGTCAACCCATACCTCGCGTTCGAGACGCTGCACGACCTGCAGCGGCGCGGCCTGCTGGCGCCGGACATCGATGCGCCGCGCGCCACCGAGCTGTTCATCGACGCGCTGTGCAAGGGGCTGCGCAAGACCATCTCGCGCATGGGCATCTCGACCATCCAGTCGTATTGCGGGGCGCAGATCTTCGAGGCAATCGGCATTGAACGTGCCGCGATCGACCAATACTTCCCGGGCACGCCCTCGCGCATCGGCGGCATCGGACTCGATGTGATCGCCGCCGAGGCGGTGGCGCGGCACGAGCGCGCGTTCCCGACGGTGCGGGTGTCGACACCGACGCTCGAGGACCGCGCCGAGTACCGCTGGCGGCGCGGCGGCGAGTTCCATGCCTGGAACCCGGAGGTCATCGCCAAGCTGCAGCACGCGGTCAAGAGCGGCGACGAGACCGTGTACCGCGAGTACACGGCGCTCGCCGATGACCGCTCCCGTGCGCTGCAGAGCCTGCGCGGCCTGTTCGACCTCAACGCGGCCGGCGGCCCGGTGCCGCTCGACGAGGTTGAGCCGGCAAGCGAGATCGTGCGCCGCTTCGCCACGGGCGCCATGTCGCACGGCGCCATCAGCCAGGAGATGCACGAGACGCTCGCCGTCGCGATGAACCGCATCGGCGGCCGCTCCAACACGGGTGAGGGCGGCGAGGATCCGGCGCGGTTCGTGCCCGAGCCCAACGGCGACTGGAAGCGCAGCGCGATCAAGCAGGTGGCGTCGGCACGCTTCGGCGTCACCGCGCATTACCTGGTGAATGCGGACCAGCTGCAGATCAAGATCGCGCAGGGCGCCAAGCCCGGTGAGGGCGGGCAGCTCCCCGGCAACAAGGTCGACTCCACGATCGCGCGGCTGCGGCATTCCACGCCGGGCGTGGGCCTCATCTCTCCCCCACCCCACCACGACATCTATTCCATCGAGGACCTCGCGCAGCTCATCTGGGACCTGCGCGCGGTGAACCCGTCGTCTCGTGTGAGCGTGAAGCTCGTCGCCGAGGCGGGGGTCGGGACCGTTGCCGCCGGGGTGGCCAAGGCCCGGGCCGACCACATCGTGATCGCGGGATACGAGGGCGGCACCGGTGCATCGCCGCTGACGTCGATCAAGCATGCGGGCGTCCCCTGGGAGCTCGGACTCGCCGAGACGCAGCAGGTGCTCGTCGACCACGGGTTGCGCAGCAGGGTCGCGCTCGAGGTCGACGGTCAGATGAAGACGGGACGCGACGTCGTGGTCGCGGCTCTGCTCGGCGCCGACGAGTACGCGTTCTCGACGGCGCCGCTGATCGCGGCGGGCTGCGTGATGATGCGCGTCTGCCACCTCAACACGTGCCCGGTCGGCATCGCCACGCAGGACCCGGTGCTGCGCGGTCGCTTCGCCGGACGCGCCGAGCACGTGGTGAACTTCATGCTGTTCCTCGCCGAGGACGTGCGCCGCTGGATGGCACAGCTCGGCTTCCGCCGCATGGACGACATGATCGGGCGCGTCGATTGCCTGTCGGTGCAGCCTGCCGTGGATCACTGGAAGGCGCGCGGCGTCGACCTCAGCGCGCTGCTGGTGCAGCCACAGGTCGACGATCCTGCGGAGCTGCGCCACTCCGGCGCGCAGCACGCCGACCTGTCGTCGATGCTGGACGTGCAGCTGATGCACGACCTGGCGCCTGCCCTCGAGGGACGCGGCACGGTGCGCGTCAGCACCAGGGTGCGCAACGTGCACCGCACCGTCGGCGGCTATCTCAGCGGTGAGATCGCGCGGCGCCACGGTGGCGCGGGACTTCCTGACAACACCGTCCGCATCGAGCTCGAGGGCGCGGCAGGACAGTCGTTCGGCGCCTGGCTGGCGCCCGGCGTGACGATCACGCTGCGCGGCGAGGCCAACGACTACGTCGGCAAGGGCCTGTCCGGCGGCCGTCTCGTGATCCGTCCCCCGCAGCGGTCCGGCCGCCGCCCCGAGGACGACATCATCATCGGCAACGTCGCGCTGTACGGCGCCACCGGTGGCGAGGCCTTCATCAGCGGCATCGCCGGTGAGCGCTTCGCGGTGCGCAACAGCGGCGCCACCGCCGTGGTCGAGGGCGTCGGCGACCACGGTTGCGAGTACATGACGGGAGGAGCCGTCGTTGTCATTGGTCCGACGGGCCGAAACTTCGCCGCCGGCATGAGCGGCGGCATCGCGTACGTGCTCGACGACGACGGCCATTTCTCCGACCGCTGCAACGACGCGTCGGTCGATCTCGAGGAGCTCGTCGACCGCGCCGACATGGACCTGGTGCACACGCTGCTCGACCGTCACGCCGAGCTCACCGGCAGCGAGGTGGCCAAGCGCCTGCTGCGCAGCTGGCGTCAGACGCTGACGCGCATCGTCAAGGTGATGCCTGAGGAGTACCGGCGCGCTCTTCGCGAAGAGCGCCTCGAGCTGGTCGTCTAGAGCACCAGGTAATCTCAGTCAATGCCGGCACGGACAGGGTTTCTCGAACACGGTCGACGCACCCCGACCAAGCGCGCCGTCGACGAGCGCGTGCGCGACTACCGCGAGGTGTACATGCCGCTCCCGGTGGTCGCGGTACGCGAGCAGGCGAGCCGGTGCATGGACTGCGGCGTCGCGTTCTGTCATCAGGGATGCCCGCTCGGCAACCTGATCCCCGAGTGGAATTCACTGGTCGAATCAGACGATTGGGAAGCTGCCGCGTCGCGGCTCCACCAGACCAACAACTTCCCCGAGTTCACCGGACGTCTGTGTCCGGCGCCGTGCGAGCCGGCGTGTGTGCTGGCGATCAATGACCAGCCGGTCACGATCAAGGTGATCGAGAACTCGATCATCGACCGCGCGTTTGCCGAGGGGTGGGTCCGTGCGGAACCGCCGGGCCATCGCACCGGCAAACGCGTCGCGGTCGTCGGCTCCGGTCCTGCGGGGCTCGCGGCGGCGCAGCAGCTGAACAGCGCGGGCCATCTCGTCACGGTGTACGAGAAGTCCGACCGCATCGGCGGCCTCCTTCGCTACGGCATCCCCGACTTCAAGATGGAGAAGTGGGTCCTCGACCGCCGGCTGTCGCTGCTGGAGGCCGAGGGCATCGTCTTCGAGACCGGATACGAGATCGGACGAACCCTGACGGTCGAGCAGCTGCGCGAGCGCAGCGACGCGATCGTGCTCGCCATCGGCGCCGAGGACGGACGCGACGTCCCTGTCCGCGGTCGCGAGCTGCGCGGCATTCACATGGCGATGGACTACCTCGTACAGCAGAACCGCCGCGTCGCCGGCGACATGCGGGGGGCCATCCCCCCGCAACCCCCCCAGGAGATCACCGGTGCAGGCAAGCGCGTGGTGATCATCGGCGGCGGCGACACCGGTGCGGACTGCCTGGGCAACGTGATCCGTGAGGGCTGCACGTCGGTGCACCAGCTGTACATCTACCCGCAGCCACCCGACGCGCGCCCGGCAGACAACCCGTGGCCGCAGTGGCCGCTGATCCTCCAGACGTACCCGGCCCACGAGGAGGGCGGCGCGCGCGACTTCGGCCTCATGGTCACGGGCTTCTCGGGCGATGACGGCGCGGTGCAGCGCGTGCACACGGTGCGCTGCACGGTGCGCCGTCACGCGGGCGGGCGCGAGTTCGTCCCCGAGGCGGGCACCGAGTCGGTCATCGATTCTGATCTCGTGCTGCTCGCCATCGGCTTCGACGGTGCCGGGACGAACCCGCTGCTGCACAGTCTCGGGGTCGCGGCAGACGCCAAGGGCAACATTGCCGTCGACGATGGGTTCTGCACGTCGGCTGAAGGAGTCTTCGCAGCCGGCGACGCGATGCGCGGTGCGTCGCTCATTGTCTGGGCCATCGCGGACGGGCGCATCGCGGCGCGATCCTGCGATCGCTTCCTGATGGGGTCGACCCGCCTCCCCTGAGCCGAGAGCGCTCCGAATCGGATCACGGCGGTCACGGCCCGCGGGCCGACCGGCGAGCCCCTACGTTGTCAGCGGCTTCATGGGCCCTCGCGAGTGCTGGACGCGTTGCGCTCCAGCAGCTGCCGTACCGCAGCGCTGGTCTCCGTGGGAGCTCCCTGGGCAACTGCCACGCCCTCTGCGAGCAGCAGATCGTGGGCCGCCCATATCCCGAGATGGAGGCTCGCGGCGAACTCGCGAAGCGTGATGCGTCCCTGACGGTAGGCGTCGAGCGCGTCGCGCTTCGAAAGCTCACGAAGAGCGATGTCGACAAGCTGGCGGATCGCCGTCGATCGATCCTCACGTCGCTCATTGGCAAAGGCGTCGATACGTTCAAGCAGGTCGTCGTCGAGCGTCGTATTGACGCGCACTGCCCGCCTCATTGCAGTTGCCCCTCATAGGCCTCTGCCAACTCGCGCGTGATGCGTCCGCTCGTCACGAGGGCGCGCAGCGCCTCGGTCCCGTCTCCCGATGTCATTGCTCCGTTCCGAACGGCGATGACGACAAGATCCGCGGTGCGAATCCAGACAACACCGAGCGAGCGTGCGCGCCGCCCGAGAGCGAGGTCGTTCGCGACGAGAAGGCCGACCTGCTGAGCCACTTCCAGCACGCCGGCGTCGGCTGACGCCGTTCCTCGCCCTGTCGCTGTCAGCGCTATCTCGCCCACCGCAGTGGATAGTGCGGCGGAGTCGGCGTGGCCGCCTCGGCGGCCCTCATCGATGATCTCGGCATGGACGATGTCGAGGAGAACAGGCTCAACGGCGGCCGCCCTCAGCACCTCGAGCAGGCCGGCGCGCGCCATCGAGATCCAGCTGGAACTGTCGACGACGGCGCGCATGTGTGCATTCTCGCACACGGAGTGTGTCGCTATCGCGTGAGCTGCACGCTCAGCAGCTGGGGGCTCGTGGGCTGCAGCGAACCGCCGTACGGTTCCGCCGTCGCCGCGACGGCAGTGTATTGCGAGAGGTCGGTGTGGATCACCGTGCTCCACGAGTGATTGAGCGGCGACTCAGTGAGGAAGGCAACGCCGCTGGCCCCATTGCCGCCCACAAGCCAGACCTCGTACACCCGCGGAGGCGTGTCAGCGGTGGCCGTGAGCGCCGGCAGTCCGGTCACGGTCATCACCGCCTGCTGCGCGCTGCTGTCATATGTGAGCGTGCCCTGCACGCCGGGTGCGCTCGTGGTGCCGACGACCGTGTACGCGGTTGTCGACTCGCCCGCGGGCCGAAGCAGCGCGACGATGGCCACGATGGTCGCCGCCACCGCGATGACGGACGTCGCAATGGCGTACACGCGGCGCCGCGGCAGCGCCCGCCGTACGCGCTCCATCTGCGTCTCGGCATGCTGCGGA
>JAFALX010000015.1 GCA_019234035.1 Candidatus Dormiibacterota bacterium
CGCCGCGTCCGAGAAGGCCACCCAAAGACCGGCAAGCGCTCGCCGCTCGAAATCGGCTCGATCGATGCTCAGGGGTTCGAACGGGAGCGGGCCGCCTTTGGCCAGCTCGTTGGAGAACGTGTCCCTGAGCATGTCCTGCATGGTCCAGTGCCGCGACGGCTCCGCCGCCGTCCCCAGCTGGCGCGCGAAGTGAACCAGGTAGGTGAGATAGCGATTCTCGAACGGGTACACGCGATCGATGACCACGGCTTCCGATGTGCCGAGCAATTGCATGAGCAGGGTGCCGCCGACACGGCCGTCGAAACTCCGCATGGCGATGATCGGCAGGCCGCCGTGCGGCTGCGGCTCGGTTCGGGTCAGCGCTCGAGCGTCATTCATCGGAGGATCCGGTCAGGGCTGAAGAACCGCGCGGTCCGGCACCGGCTCACGCGCGAGCCGGAGCGCTTCGTCGTAGTCCGCGGCGCCCGGCGCGGAGGGCCCCATCAGCAGCCGGTCGATACCCGCGATCCGCTCGCTGACCTGCGTCAGCTCCGGCTCGTCCCTCTCTGACAGGCCGGGCTTCAGACGAAGCTCGGGCCGCACCAATGTGTCCTCGCAGTCGGCGATGTACGTCGCGAGAATGCTGTCCTCCGTACTCGGTTCCCCGAGCTGCATCGGTGATGGCGGCTGCCGCGGTGTCCGCGCAGCCCGAGAGGCCAGCTCGTGGAGCTGCCGCATCGCGGGCGCCCACGCCTCGGGCCTGTGCGTCCGTCGCGCCCGCTCCCGCAGCGTGTGTGACGCGTCACGCCAGACGGCCGGGTCACGCAGGAGCGCGCGGATGCGCGCGCGGTACGCGTCGGCGTCATCGAACATCTCGTCGGCGAGCGCAGGATCGTCCTCGCGAAGGATGCGCGGCCAACGTGAGTCGCGCGGCGCCAGCCCCACGACGGGAAGACCGAGCATCGCGGCCTCGAGCAAGGCGGTGAGCGATGCGATCGGGTACGAGTCGAGGAGAACATCCGCTGCGTCGAGATGGCACTGCACGTCGTCCTGACGCCCGACGGGGTGCACGCGTCCCGCGTAGCGAGCGTGTGCTTCGGACCACAGCTTGTCGTCGGCGCGCGGTCCCACGGCCACGAGGTGCACATCGGAGTCGTCGAGAATCGGCGCCAGCACCTGGATGAGATCGTCGCCGGCGTACGGCGTGAACTTGTAGCGCCAGCCGATGGTGAGGAGCACCTTGTCTGCGGGGTCGATGCCGAGCGTGCGACGCGCTTCGCCGGTGGGCTGCTGCCGACGCCGCGACGCGACGGGGAGCGGTATCTCGATGCAGGACGCACGCGCAATTCCTCTGCGGGCAACAGCCAGATCTGTGCTCGCCGGGCGAAAGGTGACGAGGACGTCGGCGAGCGACGCACCTGCCCAGAAGACATGCTCGGCATGGTTGAGAACGACGACGGGCGCGCGCCGTCGCAGCCCCGTGAGCGCGAGCAGCGCCACCGCGTCGTTCTCGTGGATCGAGAGCACGATCCTGTCGCGCTCCGCCGTCAACGCGGCCAGCTGCCGGATGCGCTCGAGAGAGCTCCCGTGCAGGCGATGCACCACGCCCCCTGAGCGCTCCACCGCGGCGCGAAGCCCGCCGAGCTCCGCGTCGCAGTCCTGCGTGAACGCGACGCTGCTGACAACATCGGGCTCGCTGTCGATCCAGCGCTCGACAAGCCTCGTGTGGCCTCCGGCCGCGTATCCGCGTGTCATCACGTGAAGCACGCCGCCGGGTGTGCGGTGGCGCGAACGCATCGACTCGGGTTGCTGCGCGTGGTTCGCCTGGGCGTGGACAGCTGTCCCGACCGCTGACAGCTTCGACTCGAGTGTGAGGTTCGTGAAGAGGCCGGTGTGGCGCCGGCGAGACACCGTCGCGGCCGCGCTCAGCAGCGCAACCGCCGCGCTGACGTGACCCTGCGAGACGTGCGCGTGCGCCGAGTCCAACAAGGCGTCGACGACGCCGCGACTCCGAGCCATCCTCTCGGCTGCGGTGGCCGGATACGTCACGCTGGCGCCTCCACACGGTACTCGGAGTCCTCGGCGGCGGCCCAGGGTAACAAGCACTCGCGTGACGGCGCTCGCTCGTTAACTCCTTGTTCATTTCGAGGCAGATAAGGTTTTCGCGCGATGACGGAGACGACCGCGGTCACCGATGTTCGCGCCGAGGCGGAACGCCTTCAGACGCTTGCCGGCGACAACCACTATGGCTCCGGGCTGAACGCGTCCACCATCGACTACAGCTTCCGGGTGTTCAGCCGGCACTTCGTTCCGGGCACCTGTCTGGAGCTCGGGCCGGCGGAGGGGTTGATGACCGCGAGGCTGCAGGCCGTCTTCGACGACCTCACCGTCGTCGAAGCGTCGCCGCAGTTCTGCGCGTCGCTGCAGCAACGCTATCCGTTCATCACCGTCGTCGAAGCGCTCTTCGAGCAGTACAAGCCGACTCGCAGGTTCGACAATGTCGTGCTCGGCCATGTGCTCGAGCACGTCATCGACCCGGTCTCGATTCTCCAGTCAGTCCGCCACTGGATGACGCCGCACGGGCATCTACTGGCGGCCGTGCCCAACGCACACAGCATCCACCGTCAGCTGGCCGTGGTGATGGGCGTGCTCGACGCCGAGAACACCCTCAACGACACCGACGCGCGCATGGGACACCGCCGCGTCTACACGCTGACCGAGCTGCGCGACGACGTGCGCGCCGCCGGATTCGCGGTTCGAGTCGACGGCGGCTACTGGCTCAAGCCGCTGTCCAACGCGCAGATCGAGCGCGATTGGACTGCGGAGATGATCGCCGCCGCCATGCAGGTCGGTGAGCGCACTCCCGACATCGCGGGCGAGATCTACATCGTCGCGGCGCCTTCGGAGTGACCACGGACGGCATCCTCAACAGTCCCAACCTCAGCGCCAAGGTGCTGTCACCGATCCACGGTGACGTGTTGGTCGGCAAACCGAGACCCGTCACCAGAGGTGAGCTGCCGGTGCCGCCCAAGATGTACTGGGAGGGATACGGCCCCACCGAGCAGGCGTATCTCGACTCCGGGCGCAACCACACCGAGCGGATGCTGGAAATCCTCGAGGCCGGCGGCGCCGATCCGGCAGGCTTCGCACGTGTCCTCGACTTCGGATGCGCGGCCGGACGCATGCTCCGCTGGTATCCGGCCGCAGAGGGAGGCGAGCGGTGGGGCTGCGACATCAAGGGCGCGACGATCGCCTGGTGCCAGCAGCACCTCTCGCCCCCGATGGAGTTCGTCGCCACGACGACGCTGCCCCATCTGCCGTTCGAGGACGGCTACTTCGACCTCGTCTACGCCGGGTCGGTGTTCACGCACATCATCGACATGCCGGATGCGTGGTTCCTCGAAGTGCGCCGCCTCATCCGCTCCGGCGGGTTCGGCTACGTGACGGTGTTCGACAAGCACGCGCTCGGCA
>JAFALX010000016.1 GCA_019234035.1 Candidatus Dormiibacterota bacterium
GGCTCGGGGCGCTGCGCACCATCCTGACGCGTCCGGACGCGGATGACCGCATCGCCGAGGCATGGCCCTGGTGAGCACGGCGGCATACTCCCGTGTCGCGTCGTGGCTCGACTCGATCTCGTGGCGCGGGATCAAGCCGGGCCTCGACCGCACGCGCGCGCTGCTGCACCAGGTCGGCGACCCCGATGCCGGGTTGCACGGGGTGCTCGTCGCCGGCACCAACGGCAAGGGCTCTGTGTGCGCCATCGTCGACTCGGTCATCCGCGCCGCGGGGCTGCGCTCCGTGCTGCTCACCAAGCCCCATCTGTGGTCGTACACCGAACGCTTCGTCGTCGACGGCACGCCGCTCACCGACGACGGCTTCGCCCAGCTCTTCGACGAGGTGAGCGACGCGGCACATGCGTTGCCGGAGGAGCTGACGCCGACCGCGTTCGAGATGCTGACCGTGGCCGGCATCCTCCTGGCGGCTCGTGCCGAGCCCGATGTGCTGGTGTGCGAGGTCGGGGTGGGCGGCCGCCTCGACAGCACCAACGTGCTCGACCTCGGAGTGGCGGTCGTGACCAATGTCGACCTCGACCATCGCGACCTGCTCGGCGACACGATCCCCGCAATCGCGCGTGAGAAGGCCGCGATCATCAAGCGGGCGAATGCAGCCATCACCGGGGCGACGCAGCCGGCGCTGGGCGAGATCGCCGCACGAGCGATCGAAGAGCAGGCCTCGCTGACGGTCGTGGGACACCGGCTGCCGCCGGGATTCGCGGGCAGCGGCCGCGAGGTGCCTGCCGCTGGGGAATCGCTCGGCTGGGCGGGCGTCCGTGTCCGAACCGAGTTCGCCGGCGCAGCACTCGACGTGCGGGCCCCGCTGCTCGGCGCGCACCAGGTCGGCAACGTCGCCATCGCCGTGGCGGTCTGCGACGAGCTGCGCCGCCGCGGCCGGGCCATCGACAGGACGGCGGTCGCCGCCGGCTGCGCGAGGGCGCGCTGGCCGGGTCGCCTGCACTGGGTGGACGGCCGCCCGGGCTGGCTCGTCGACGGAGCCCACAACCCGGCCGCCATGGACGCGCTGGTGGCCGCCGCGGCGGATCTGCTGCGCGACCGGCGCGTCGTGGTCCTGTTCGGCGTGATGCGTGACAAGGAACGCGGTCCAATGGTCGCGTCGTTGCGCCGGCTGAACCCGGCGGCGGTGGTGCTCAGCGCGCCGCCGGTCGACCGCGCCGCATCACCCGAGGAGCTGGCGGCCGACTTCACCGGCGCCACCGTCACGCACGACGTCGACGCCGCGATGGAAGCCGCAGCAGCGCTCGCCGGGCAGGACGGCGCCGTCGTGGCGTGCGGCTCGCTCTACCTCGCCGGCGAGGTGCTCAGCCGGCTCGGCGCGCTCTGAGCGCTCAGGCCGCGAGGACGGCCTGGAGCTTGGCCTCGAGCGCCGGCTTCGGCTGGTAGCCGACGATCCGCTCCTCGGCCTTGCCGCCGCGGAAGAGCATGAGGGTGGGGATGCTCATGATCCCGAACATGCCGGGCGTGATCGGGTTGGCGTCCACGTCCACCTTGGCGACCTTGACCTGACCGTCGTATTCCTGTGCCAGCGCCTCGACGATCGGGGCGATCATCTTGCAGGGCGAGCACCACGCGGCCCAGAAATCGACCAGGACCGGTACTTTCGAATCGAGCACCTCCTCCTTGAAGGTGGTGTCGGTGACGGTGATCGGTGTCGCCATGGTGCGCTGTTCTCCTATTCGGTGGTGCTGCTGCCGGATGCGGCGCCGGACGATGTGCCGGTTTTCGAGCCGCTGCTGGTCGAGCCCGTGTCGGGCTTGGGGGTTTTCGGGGTCTTGCTGCCACCCTCGGACGAGCCGTTCGAGCTGGAGCTCGAGCTGGGCACACTGCCGCGGTTGTCGGTCACATAGAAGCCGCTGCCCTTGAACACGAGCCCGGCCGGGAAGAACTGACGCTTCCCCTTGCCGCCGCACGTGGGGCAGGCGGCGCCCGGCTCGTCGGTCATTCGCTGCCACACGTCGAACTCCTGCTGACAGGATTCGCAGCGGTAACCGTAGGTGGGCATTCGTGAACTCCAGGGTGGACTCTTTGTTCGTACCCGCGCACTCCGGCCGCCAAACGCCAGGTCAGACGGGGTGGAGCGCAAGCCCGGTCGGAACCTTCGGGTAGAAGTATGTCGACTTCTGGGGCATGACCTCGCCGGCGTCCGACACGGCGACCACCTCCGCCATCGTCGTCGGCTGCACCGCGAAGCCGAGCACGGCTTCGCCTCGCCCCACCGCGGCGCCCAGCTCGGCGACGTCCTGGACGAAGGCGAGGCCGCCGGCGCGGATGTCCTCCGGCGTGATCCCGGCGGGTCCGAGCACCTCGGTCTCCAGCACTGTGACATCGAGGCCCGCACGCGGCGAATCCGTCCGCAGGCGGGGCCGATGGAGGACGGCGCTGCCGTCCGAGGCGACCGCGCCGAACGCGTGGCGATCGCGGCGCATGTCGGTGGCGCGGGCGAAGGCCTCATCAATCCCACCTGCGGGCTCCAGCTCCCACGGGTCGTCGAGCCGCGCCCAGAGGTCGTCGAGGCTGTATGCGACATCGGGCGCCGGACGCACGAGGCGGTGGGTGGGGAGGATGGTGAGCGCCGGATCCGCCGCGTCGGACAGGTAGACCATGCACCAGCGGAAGGGGGCGTCCGCCGGAGCCTCCGGCTCGGTGGCGTCGCGCTCCTGGTGGTACGCGACCGACGTCTCGTAGCGGTGGTGGCCGTCCGCGACGTACAGCGTCGCGGCGGCGAGTGCGTCGGAGAAGGCGGCCGCCTCGGTCTCATCCGCCTGCCAGACCAGGTGCTTCTCGGAGCCGAACTCGCCGTCCGTGCGGCCGCCCAGAAGCGGCGGGCGCGTGGTCACCGCGTCCAGCTGCGGCGCCAGCGACACGCCGGTCCACACACCGAAGATGGGGCTGGTCTGCACCCGGACAGTGCGCAGCAGCGCCAGGCGATCCTCCTTCGGTCCGCGCAGCGTGCGCTCGTGGGGCCGCATCTCGCCGCGTTCCCAGGGCTCGGCGGGAACGATGGCCAGCACGCCGCGGCGATGCCGCAACACCCCGTCGGCGAGCGCGAACTCGTGGTCGTGCACGTACATGGTCGGCGCCGGCTCGCGGATGAGCACTCCCAGCTCCAGCCACGATGTCAGGAATTGCGCGGCACGGGTGTAGCGGTCGTTCCGCCCCGGGACGTCGTCCGTGTACGCGGCGCCGAAGTCGATGCGGACCACGTTGCGCAGATTCCGCGCGTAGAGCGCGTCTCGCTGCGCGTCATTGATGACGTCATAGGGTGGCGCCAGCACGCCCCCCAGGCGGACGTGATCGGGGCTGTAGCGAATGCCGCGGAACGGCTTGACGTGAGCCAGTGCGGTATCGCTCCGATCCGCGCCGCTAGCGTCCGGGCCGGGACACTACAGCCGCACCTGGCGCAGCCGGTCGAGCCCGGCCGTGCTGCGCAGCTCCTCGAGCAGCTCCGGCGACACGGGGTCGTCGACCTGCATGAGCATGACCGCGAGCCCCCGCGGGCGGTCGCGTCCGAGCTCGATGCCCGCGATGTTGATGTCGTTCTTGGCCAGAAGGCTGGAGACGGCGGCGATCACGCCGGGCCTGTCCTGGTGCGTCACCACGAGGAAGATGCCGGACGGCTGCATGTCGACCCTGAAGCCGTCGATGCGCGTGATCCGTGGCACGCCGTCGATCTGCGCCCCGGCGAGGCGCAGGCGCTCGGAGCCGACCACGTCAACGAGCAGCGGTGCGTCCAGGTCCAGGCCGCGGGTCGTGTGGCGGTCGTCGACGTCGACCCCAAGCGATTTGGCGACGAGCTTGGCGTTCACCGGGTTGACCCGCGTCTCGGTGAAGTGCGCGAACAACCCGCGCAGCACATGGCTCGTCACGATCGTGGTGTCGTAGCTGGCCAGATCACCCGCGTAGCTGCACACCACGCGGCGCAGCCCGCCATCGCTGAGCTGTGCGGCGAGCGAGCCCATCTGCTGTGCGAGCTCGAGGTAGGGCCGCAGCGCTTCGAGCTCCTCCGGGAGCATGGTCGGCGCGTTCACCGCGTAGCGCGGCGAGCCGCCGTTGAGGTACTCGACGATCTGGTCGGCGACGTCGAACGCCACGTTGACCTGCGCCTCGAGCGTGCTCGCGCCCAGGTGCGGCGTCGCCACCACCTGCGGCAGCTGCAGCAGCGGGTGATCGGCGGGCGGCGGTTCGCTCGTCCACACGTCGATCGCGGCGCCGGCGATGTGGCCCTCGCGGATGGCGTCGGCCAGGGCGGTCTCGTCGATGATCCCGCCGCGGGCCACGTTGATCAGGCGCGCGCCCCGCCGCATGCGGTGCAGCTCGGCGGCGCCGATCACACCGCGCGTCGCGTCGTTGAGCGGCACGTGCACCGTGAGCACGTCTGATTCAGCCAGGAGTGTCTCGAACTCGGCGAGCTCGGCACCGGCCTGGGTGGCGCGTTCCGCGGTGACCAGCGGGTCGTGGGCCAGCACGCGCATCTGCAGGCCCATGCTGGCGATGCGGGCGACCTCGAAGCCGATCTTGCCGAGGCCGAGGACCCCGAGCGTCTTGTCGCGCAGCTCCATGCCCATGAACTTCTTGCGATCCCAGCGGCCGGCGTGCATCGCCTGGTCCGCAAGCGGGATGTTGCGCACCAGGGCGAGCATCATCGCGACTGCCTGTTCGGCTGCGGCGATGGTGTTGCCCGTCGGCGCGTTGAGCACGAGGATGCCGTGTCGTGTGGCGGCCTCGAGGTCGATGTTGTCGACGCCGACGCCGGCGCGACCGACCACGCGCAGCCGCGTCGCCGCGTCGAGCAGGTCGGCCGTCACCTTCGTCTCGCTGCGCACCACGAGCGCGTCGTAGTCCGCGATCCGCTCGCGCAGCGCGGCAGGGTCGAGGCCGGTGGCGACGTCCACCTCGCCCACTGCTCGCAGACGAGAGACACCGTCGTCGGCGATGGGGTCGGCGACGAGGATGCGGGTCGCCGTGTGGAGCGCTGCCGGAGGCTCGGTGGCGACCGTCACCGCACGCCGGCGGGTTCGGCGGCGGCGGTCTCCTCCTCACGCGCCGCCGCGAGCGCGGCGGCGGCCGCGAGGCCGACACGGCTCTGGAGGCCCATGTCCCGCATCGCCTGCTCCAGGCTGCACACGACGCTGTACACGTCGGAGTCGTCGACGAAGCCCAGGTGGCCGACGCGGAAGATCTTTCCGCTCAGGTCGTCCTGGCCGCCTGCGAGGACCAGACCGTACCTGGTGCGCGCGTGCTTCAGCAGGTCCTTCAGCGCATCGGGCGTCTCCGCCGGGCTCAGCACCGCCGTGACGGTATCGCTGCGGTGGCCTTCGACAGCGAGGAGGCGCAGCCCCATCGCGCGGACCGCGGCCCGCGTCATACGCGCCACGCGTGCATGACGCGCCCAGACGTTCTCGATGCCCTCCTCACGCAGGATGCGAAGCCCCTCGTCGATGGCGTACATGACCGACACGGGCGGGGTCGTGAACGTCTGATTGCGGTCCTGGTATTTCTTCTCCTTCGCGAAGTCGAAGTAGAAGCGCGGCAGCTTCGACTGCGCCGCGCGCTCGTACGCGGCCGGGCTCACCGAGATCATCGTGAGTCCGGGAGGCGCCATCCAGCCCTTCTGCGAGCCGGTGACCACGACGTCGAGGCCGAGCGCATCGACGCGCAGCGGGATGCAGCTCGCGCTGCTCACGGCGTCGACGCAGAGCAGCTTGCCGCGCCCCTTCGCCACGGCGGCGAGTGCCGGGAGGTCGTTGGTGACCCCCGTCGACGTCTCGTTGTGCGTGACGAACACCGTGTTGATGTCGGGGTGCTCGGCGAGGATGCTGTCGACGTCCTCGGGGTCGATCGCCTCACCCGGCTCGACGGCCAGACGAACGACGTCCACCCCGTACGCCTCAGCGATCGCCGCCCAGCGGTTGCCGAACGAGCCCATCGTGCAGAACAGCGCGCGCTCGCCCGCGCTGAGCACGTTGACGACCGCGGCCTCGAGGCCGCCGGTGCCGCTGGCCGGGTACAGAAGGACGTCGTGCTCGGTGTGCAGCGCCCACTTCAGTCCACTGACCACACTGTCCAACAGTGCTGCGAACTCGGGTCCGCGGTGGTTGATCATCTGCTGCGCGGACGCGCGCAACACACGATTGGGAAGTGGTGTGGGGCCGGGGACGCGCAACTGCTGTTCGAGCATTCCTGATTCCTGGGTGACCTGGCTGGCGGTGGCAAGCGGCGTCCTGAGTGTACAAAAGGCCCGTTTGCGAGCCGATGCCGGCCGCCGGCCCGGCCGCCATCCCTGCCGTCGTCGGCAGGGCCTCAAGGTCGAGATCGTGCGGCCCAGTCGTAGACCTCAGGACGACTTCTGAGTGAGTTCAGGCTTGATCAGCGACGCAATGGTCATGTCGGTCCGTTGTCCGCAGATGGTCACGCGGGCCCGTAGGACGCCCTCTTCGACGAAACCGACCGCGTTGGCCAGCGCTCTGGAGGCACTATTCGAGGGCTCGATGAGCGCTTCTATGCGGGCGACTCCGAGCTGAGAGAACGCGAAGCCGGCCAGCAACGTGACCATCCGGCGGCCCAAACCGCGGCCGCGTCGAGCAGGGAACACTCGACCCTGTCGGTCAGTGTCGGAACGAGCACCGCCTCATTCTGCGGCGGCCCGGACGCGCAAGCTCGGGTTGAAGGTAGGCGCACCCGGCTCACGGCAGTATTCGTAAATGACCCCCGACGAAGCCAGGCCGGACCCCCATACTCGGCCGCGGATGGACGAGGTCGACCGGCTCGGTGAGAACTACCGCGGGACCTTGCTCGAAATGGACTCGGTCGAGCTCGCCAGAGGTGACTCGGCGAATGAGTGGAATCGCCTGGTCAATAGGCTCCAAGCGCTGCAACTCGAGTTGCGGCAAACGCTTGAGGGCCGTCGCGCGATCACGGCCCTCGTGGCTGACGGCAACGTCACGGTCAGGGGTTGGTCGGCTGCTCACGCTCTGTTATGGGATCCCGGTCCGGCTTTGGCGGCCCTGCAGGAGATGGCCGCTTCCGATGGCCGCGGGCGCCTGGACGCCGAGATGACCATCAAGGAGTACCGCGCGGGTCGGCTGAAGCACGACTGGACGCCGACGACGACATGAGAGGCGCATGCGAGCGTCGTCTACCTAGACGGGGCTCACACGTTTCTCAGTGCATTAGAGCGGAAGGTCGTCGTACACGCTGCGCTGCAGCACGCGACGCTCGGACAACGCCGATAGCGCGTCGAGGCGCAACCGTCGCCGGCGCCGCCGGGCGGCGGCACGGCGGAAGCCGACGATG
>JAFALX010000019.1 GCA_019234035.1 Candidatus Dormiibacterota bacterium
CCCCTTCATCACCTCGTCGGTGCCGGCGCCGATGCGGCTCAGCCGCGAGTCGCGGAAGTAGCGCGAGATCGGCGTCTCCGCCATGTAGCCCATGCCGCCGAACAGCTGCAGGCACGTGTCCGCCACCTGCGAGGTGACGCGCCCCACCACCAGCTTCGCCATGGAGATCTCAGACACCGGGTACTCGCCCCTGTCCCACCGCTCCGCGACGGAGTAGACGAAGTTCTTCGCCACGGTGATGTCGGTGTACATGTCGACGAGCTTGTGCTTGTTGACCTGGAACTTTCCGATCGGCCGGCCGAACGCCTCGCGCTCGCGGCACCAGGCCAGCGTCTCCTCGAACGCCACCTCGGCGCCGGCGATGGATCCCGCCGAACCGATCAAGCGCTCCCCCTGCAGCTCCCACATGAGGTCGTAGAAGCCGTGACCAACCTCGCCGAGCACCGCATCGTCGCCCACCTCGACGTCGCGAAACGACAGCTCCGCCGTGTCGCTGGCGAACATGCCCACCTTCTTGAGCTTGCGCGACACCTCGAAGCCGGGCGCGTTCTTGTCCACGAGGAAGAGCGTGATGCCGTGGGCACCGTCCTCCTGCGTCCCGGTGCGGCAGACGAGCACGATGAAGTCGGCGCGCACGCCGTTGGTGATGTAGAGCTTGCTGCCGTTGATGCGCCAGTGGCCGTCGACGCGGTCAGCTCGGGTGCGGATGTTGGCGACGTCACTGCCGGCGTCCGGCTCGGTGATGCCGAGCGACGCGATCTTCTCGCCCCTGATGGCGGGAACGAGGTACTTCTGCTTCTGCACCTCCGTGCCGAATTTAAAAATAGGCGGCGTCGCCATCTCCGACTGCACGCTGATCGCCATCCCGACGCCGCCCGAGCCGCAGCGAGCCATCTCCTCGGCGAGGACGATGGCGCTGAAGTAGTCACCGCCCTGGCCGCCGTACTTCTCGGGGTAGCGCAGCCCGAGCAGCCCGAGCTCGCCCATGCGACGGAAGACGGAGTCGGGGAAGTACTCCGCGGCCTCCCACGCCTCGGCATGGGGGCGCAGCTCCTTGGAGACGAACTCCCGGATCGTCTCGCGCAGGGCGTCGTGATCGGCGGTGAACGGCATGGTGCGGCCTGTGCCGCGGCACCTCAGTTGGTTGACGTGGATGTCAATTCTGACACCGGCCGGGACGCACGGGCCCGATCCCTACGATGGCGGGGTGAGGACGCTCGGCACCGCGGTGGCCGCTCTCGCAGTCTTCGTCGCGACCGCGGCGGCGGCGTGTGGTTCCAGCACTCCCACGCCTGCCCCGTCCCATGTGCAGACCCCGACGCCCAAGCCGACGCCGACGCCCGTGCCCACGCCTGACAACGAGTCGGTGAGCGTCGTCACCACCGGCGTCGGCGCGTGGCAGCTGGTCGCGATCCCGGTCGCGATCCTCAAGAACAACGCCGCGAACCATGGCGCGGCGGCCGTGGTCGTCCACTTCGTCACCCACTCCTCGGGGGGCGCAGCGCTGGGCACGCTCGATTCCGAGGCGGTGAACCTGGCGCCGGGCGAGACGCTGCCCGTCGCCGCCGACTGCACGGACGGGTGCAACGGGGCGGCCAGCACCGACGTGACAGTCAATGTCGGCAGCTGGACCACGTCGACCGGTCCCTTCTTCACCACCACGTCGGGCGCCTACCAGTGCGGCACCGGGGCCTGCGGCGGCGGCCGCGGCCAGGGGTCTGTGTCCGGGCCGCTGACGGTGTCCCGCCTCGCAGCGGACAGCTCGATCGTCGTCTTCGCCGTCTGTACGAGCGCGGGTGGGGCGGTCATGGGCGCAGGGGTCACGCAGACGATCTGGCCCGGCGGGTCAAGCGCGCCGGTCCGGGTGCCGGTGATAGTCAACAGCGATCCGAGCGCCTGCCAGCTGGGAGCATCGGCCGGCTGGTAAGGCCCGCTCGGGCTTGCGGACGCCCACAGCCCGTGTGATAGGGTGCCCCGGTCGCAGTGCTGGCCGTCGTGATGTCGACGAACCATGCGCGGTAGATCTGGCTCGGGCCCAGGTGCTGCGGCCCACCGCCCCTTACGCGGTGGAGAAGGGCGTGACGTGATCGCATCGGTGGGGATTGGCTTGCCGGCGTGGTCCCGTCCCGCGCAAGGCCGTCAGGAGAGGAATTCTCATCACTCAGTTTCCAGGGCGTTGGCGGGGGCTGGCGTTCGGCGCGGCCGCGCTCATCGCCGGACCGATCCTTGGCGTCCTGCTGACGTCCTCGCCCGCCCCCGCGCCGGTCGCGGCGGCGAGCGCGCGTGTGCCGGGCGCCGCGGCGCAGCCGGTGTCGCACCCGCTGCACGCCAACCTGTACGAGCTCCGGCCGCGGACGCCGCTGCCGTCGCCGACCCCCGTCCCCACCCCAGCGCCCACCCCGGTGCCGACTCCGGTTCCGACCGTGGCGCCCGCGGCAGCCCCTGCTGTCGTGATCCCACCCGCGGCGAGCGGGGACATCGTCGCCATCATCCGCGCAGCCGCGGCCAAGTACGGCGTGAACGGCGACTGGATGGTGAGCATCGCGGAGTGCGAATCCGGTCTGCGGCCCAACGCGGTCAACCCGCGGGGGCCGTACATCGGCCTCTTCCAGTTCCTGCAGTCGACGTTCACCGCGAACGGCGGCACCAACATCTGGGACCCGACGGACCAGGCCAACGTCACGGCCAAGATGCTCGCCAACGGGCAGGCCCATCAGTGGTCCTGCGCCTGAGCGCCGGCAGAGCCGCATAGACTCGGCGTGTGACCGCCGATCCGATCGACCCCCTCCGCGAGACCGTCGTCGAGCGGCGGTCCCTCCACCAGGGCCGCATCCTGCACGTGTTCGACGATCAGGTGCGGCTGGAGGACGGGCGCCTGGCCCGGCGCGAGCTGGTCGAGCACCCCGGCGCGGTATGCATCGTGGCGGTCGACGAGCAGGGGCGGATCGGAATGGTCCGGCAGTGGCGCCACCCCGCCGGGCGCGCGCTCTGGGAGCTGCCCGCGGGAACCCGCGACCACCCGGGGGAGGCCACCGCAGCGACGGCGTCACGCGAGCTTCGCGAGGAGATGGAGGCGTCGGCCGCGACGTGGCGCTACGTGGGCGCCTGGCCGCTGGCACCCGGGTACTCGAGCGAGGTCATGCACTTCTATCTGGCGGGCGGCATCGCGGCCTGGCCGGGCGCCTCGGATCCCGAGGAGCAGCTGGAACGGGCGTGGTTCACACCCGACGAGGCGCGGGAGCGCATCCGCGAGGGCAAAGTCGACGTCAAGACGATCGCGGGCCTGGCGCTGGCCGGGTACACGGTGGCGCCGGAGAGCGAGCCCGCCGCCGTGGGCGCGGATGGCTGACGCGGCGCCGCTCGGGGCCGACCCGGACCGCCTGATCGCGAGAGCGATCGAAAGCGTCCTCGAATCGGTCCCGGACATCGCGGGCGACGGCGCCGCCGCGTCGGAGACGAGCCCGAAGTCGCAGCCGTGGGCGGAGACGGCGGCGCCTGCCGGGCGTAACAAGCGGGCGCTGGAGGACCTCCTCGCCGAGTACGCGGCACGCGTTGCGGCAGCCCCGGATGCGAAGGCAACGCTGCCGCAGGAACCCAGCCCCGCTGAGGCATATCTCCAGAAGCTCAGCGGCGCCGGTGGCGGGGCGAAGCGCGGCGGCAAACGTCGCTGGCGAGGCGGGCGGCGCCGGCGCGGCGCCGGCGGCGCCGGGAGCTCCGACAGCAGCGCCGGCGGAGGGAGCGCCGGAGGCGGCGCCGGAACGAGTGGTGGCGGTGGTGGTGGCGGTGGCGGCGGCCGCCGCAGGCGCGGCAGAGGCGGGTGACAGCCTCAGCAGCCTTGGTTTCGGCGGTCCTCTTCGACTACGGAGAGACGCTGGTCAGCTTTCGGCGCCCGGACGCAGCGCTCGCAACCGCGTATGGGCGGATCGAGCGCTCCCTGCAGGCACGGGGCTGGTCGTCGCCCAGCGCGGCCGTGCTCCTGCGGGACGTGCACGACCGCGTGGAGGATGCCTTCGTCGCCCACCAGCGTTCCGGTGCGCTCGAGGAGATCGACTTGATCGCCGTCGCCCGTCAGGCCTACGCGGACCTCGGGCTTGCGCTCGACGAGGCGACGCTCGACGAGACCCTTCGCATCGAGCAGGAGGCGTGGTGGGAAGGCGTGCGGCTGGATCCGGAGGCCGTGCCGGCGATCGACGGCCTGCGCGCCCGTGGACTTCGCGTCGGCCTCTGCTCCAACGCTCCGTATCGGATCCCGTCGATGCACGCGCAGCTGCGCCAGGTGGGGCTGGCCGATCACCTCGACTCCGTGACGTTCTCCGGTCAGATCGGCTGGCGCAAGCCCTCGCCACGTATCTTTCGCGCTGCGTCGGAGGCACTCGGCTCGCCGCCGGTCGAGATCGTCATGGTCGGCGACAGCGTCTCCGACGACGT
>JAFALX010000024.1 GCA_019234035.1 Candidatus Dormiibacterota bacterium
AGCGCGACAGCCTCGTACGTAAAGACGTCGGACGCGCCTGCTGTCAGTGCCACGGGTGCGGTCAGCGTGAACTGATTGTCGAGTAACTTGCAGGGGCAGGCACCGCCGCTGAAAAGGAGGTTGCCGCTGATCCCGGCCAGTCCGGGCGGCAGCTGATCGCTCAGAGCCTGCACCGTTGTGTTCACCGCCATGGGATCGGTCACCGTCAGCTGGTACGTGACGATCTCGCCGCGGCTGAAGAACGGCTGCGGGCTCGCGGCTGTGAAGGGCGACGTCTGCACCACGCTCTTCGTCAGCACGATGGCCGACGGCGTCACGATGTTGCTGTTCGGCGATTCCGGGCTGCGCATGCCGTCGGCGTCCACGGCGTAGACGCTGAAGTAATACGGGGTGCCGTTGGTCAGACCGGTCACCGTCGCGGTGGCGCAACTGCCGCACACGGACGTGTTGCTCACGAATTGCCCGTTCGACCACGCTTGCACCACGTACTCGCTGATGCTCGATCCGCCGTTGGCGCTCGACGCGCCCCAGCTCACGGTCGCCTGCCCGTTGCCCGGCGTTGCGCTCGGTGTGCCCGGCGCGCTCGGCGCCGGGTCGAAGGTGACAGCCAGGAAGGGATGGTTCCCCGTCGGCGGCGGGTATGACTGGGTGTAGTCCCAGGTCGGTCCCCCAATGTTGTACGGCACCGGCTCGTGGAGCATGGCCGTCACCCCAAAGTTGCGCGAGGGATCGCTGACCCAGCCCTGCGTCACCGCCGTCATGTCGATGGCCTGCCAGAAGCAGTTACCGCACCCATTCGGCACGTAACCGCAGCCGCCGGGCTGATAGCTGATGCAGAAAGGCCCCTGGCTGAGCGTGCTGAACGCGGTCGGGTTGGTGATCGCGTTCATGGAGTCGTACGTGGCGCTCGCGTCCCAGCTCTGCGTGATCTGGTGGAGCTCCTCGTTGTACGTGTTCTGGTTGCAATGAAAGTCGGCTGGCTGGTCCTCGAAACAGCCGGTGACGTACCCGTTGAAGCTCGCTGAGCTCACCGCGGAGTACTGCGGAATGTAGGGGGCTATGTTCCAGTAGAAGTGGCTGCGCATCGGCAAGTAGTCGCCACTGGACCCGTAGTCAAAGGAACCAACGCCGACGGGCGTGGTCTGCGTCTTGATGGTGTTGCAACCGCCGCAGCCGTTCGGCACGTTGATGCTCAAGCCATACAGACCGTACGCATCACGGAACCAGAGAGTGGGGTCCAGGACCACCGGGAAGCTCTTGCCGGCGAGCCACGTGCCGTCGACAGACTGCGTTATGTCGAAGCCGTCGCCCCGAGGTACCACGGTCAGGTGTGCGCTGGATGGGTCGGGGATCACGGGGCGAGCGTCGTTCGAAGGCTGGTACGCGAACGCCGGCGGGATCTCGACCTGGACCTCGCCGTCGAAGAGTGTGCTGAAGACATAGCCGCCGTCGGATGCGCGGCTCACGGTGCCGAGTTGATGATGCGGATCGGCGAGATGGAAGGTGTAGGACGTCGGCGCGACGGCTGACTTCAGCACCACGTTCTCTTCCACTCCCGCCGATGTCACCGAATACTGCAGGTCGGCATCGGTGGCGACGCCGCGGTACGTGACGCCGCCTGGCGCCATATCGGGTTGACCGATCGCGAGCGCATCGGACGTGAGCGACAGCGGCCCCTTGTCCAGCTCCAGCTCGACGATGTCGGAAGCCGCTGCGCCGAAGCGGACCGGCCACAGACTGCTTTCCGACGAGAGTGGTTGCGCGGGCTTGCCCGTTGCGTGCACCGCCGGATCGATCGTCGTCCATGTGCCGTTGCTCTTGCGATAGATGGGGTCGACGTGCAGCTCCGTCGTGATGGTGCCGTCCTTGTTGTGATGCGCGTGGGAGAACGGCGTCCATGTGTCTGCGGCGGTCGCCGGGCTCGTGGACGACGATGACGACGGCGACGACGGGTGTGCGGGAGTGCTGGTCGGCAGTGTCGTTGAGGCTGATGGCGGCATCGCCATTGGAGCGGGGAACGCCGGCGCGATCGCGGCCGGTTTGGCCTGCACACCGCCGCCGCCACCCGAGTCGAATGACGCCAGCGCCTGTGCTGGAACGGACGCCGCGAGGACGCTGCCCAACGCACAGAGCACGATCGCGACGCGGCCTGCGGGTCCCGTCCGCCATGTGCGCCAGCGATCTCGTTTGGTGTGTACGTGACGACGGTCGTCGGAACCGAAGTTCTGTGTCTGCCCCACGTTCGTGTCCCTCGGCGCAGGCGCGCGGAATGGCCATTTCTCGTCGCCGTGAACGCGATGACGCGCCCACTACGAGCTCCCACCCGAAGCCACCGCCCCCGGCTCCGCAAACCTCACCGGCATCAACGGCCCGTGATCCGCGAGTATTGCGCTCGCCTAAGACCGCGAGGGATGATGACGCGGTAACAAAACGGTTCGGCTGGTGCCGCGCAGTGTCAGATGATGACGACGCCCGCTGCGCGCATCTCGTCGAGGGCGCGGACTCCGCGCGAGCAGCGGCTCGATGACCTCGTCCCCGCCCTCGACGGCCAGCGCGCCGCCGGGCCGGAAGTCGTGCTGGGCGTCGGTGAGGATGAGCGCGGTGCCCTCGCTGTCACTCGCGCGCCCCCAGGCTGCGGCGCAGTGCGCGCAGGCGCTCGCTGCGCGCGACCGGCCACTCCGCCGGGTCCTCGAGGCGGCGCACCTCCGCAGGCAGGGCCGCGACCTGGGCGAGGGCACGCTCGCGGATCTCCTGCAGACGCGGCACGTCGTGCGCGGACCCGTTGCTCATGACCGGCGCCAGCAGTCTGCGCCCCGCGATGTCCTCATCGTCGAGGCCGATGACGTCGCCGGCGGGCGTGCGAAACACCTGGTGCACGCCCGGTTCGGTGAGCTTGTCGGTGCTGTGCTTCATGACCGGCTGCATGAGGCCTCCCTCCTGCTGCGACACCAGCTTGTACACGGCACTGAGCGCGGGCGCGTCATACGACGTGCCGAGCATGGTGCCGACCCCGAACGAATCCACCGGCGTGCCCTGTGCCAGCAGGTCGCGAATGCGGTACTCGTCGAGGTCTCCCGAGAGCACGATGTGCACGTCGCGCAGCCCCGCCGCGTCGAAGCGCCGCCGGACCTCGTCGGCAACAGCCATCAGGTCGCCGGAGTCGATGCGCACGCCCGTGACCGTGACGCCAGTGTCATGCGCTGCGGCGATGACGCGGTCGACGGCGGCGACGGTGTCGTATGTGTCGATGAGCAGCGTGGCTCTGTTGGGGTAGTCGCGCAGAAACTGCTCGTATGCGGCGAGCTCGCCGGCGGGCCCGAAGAGCAGCACGAAGTGGTGCGCCATCGTGCCGGTGGTCGGGATCCCGAGGCGCTGCCCGGCCACGACCGTCGCGCTCCCGGCAACGCCGCCGATGTAGGCGGCACGCGCAACCGCCACCCCCGCCTCGGGTCCCTGCACCCGGCGCAGCGAGAAGTCCCACACCGGCCGGCCCGCGGCGGCGTCGACGACGCGCGCGGCCTTGGTGGCGATGCTCGTCTGGTGGTTGATCGTCGCCAGCACCCAGCTCTCCACAATCGTCGCCTCGATCCGCGGCGCGGTGATGCGGAGGATGGGCGTGTCCGCGCCGACGACGGTGCCCTCGGGCACCGCCTCCACGTTCCCGCTGAATCGCAGCGCCGCGAGATGCTGCAGGAACTGCTCGTCATAGGCGCCGGTCGCGCGCAGGTACTCGAGCGCCGGCGCGTCGAAGCGCAGTGACTCGAGATGGGCGAGCACCTGCTCGAGGCCGGCCGCGACGAGGTAGCCGCGGTTGGGCGGCAACCGCCGCACCGAGAGCTCGAACGCGACCAGGCCGGTCTGCAAGTGGCGCAGGAACGACTGCGCCATCGTCAGCTCGTACTCGTCGCAGTACAGCGCGTACGGCTCGCACGTGAGGGCGCGCGGACGGCTCATCGCCTGGCACGCACGGTCGCCGGCGGCCGTGAGCGCCGCAGGCTCCACGCGGGGCGCCGCTCGACGAACTCGTAGAGCGCCGCCGGGCGGCCTGGCCCAACGCGGGCGACCTCGCCGGTCGCGCGCACCAGGCCCGACTGTTCCAGTTCGCGCCGGAAGTTCGAGGGCTCGTGCCGCACCCCGCTGATCGCCTCGAAGACGGCCCGGGCCTGCGGCATCGTGAACCGCTCCGGCAGGAGACCCACAGCGATGTTCGACCACCAGAGCTTGCCCCGCAGCCGCTCCACGCCGTCGCGCACCACACGGGCGTGGTCGAACGCGAGCGGCGGGAGGTCGTCGACCGGCACCCAGCGCGCGTTGGACTCGGCGCGCAGCACGGCCGCATCGATGAGGGCGAGATACGCGATCGTCGGGATCCAGCCGCGCGGGTCTTGGTCGGGCTCGGCGTACGTCTGCAGCTGTTCCAGGTAGATCGCGCCCACGCCGGTCTTCTCGGTGAGCTTTCGCTGCGCCGTCTCCTCGGGGCGCTCCGCCGGCGACATGAAGCCGCCCGGGAGCGCCCAGGTGCCCGCAAAGGGCTCCTCCGTGCGCGGCACGAGGAGCACCTGCAGCCGTCCCTGGCGCGGCGCGAGGACCACGGGCACCGCAGTCAGCCCCGCGGGTGACACGAAGCCCGCCGAGTTCACCGCGCTGATGCGCGCTGTCATGAGCGCTGCGATTGTTTCCCAAACCGCGCGTCGTCGCAGAGGGGCCGATGATTTTCGGCGGCTGGTACAGTCCGAGTGGATATCCGAGGCAGTCCCCAGCAAGGAGAGAGGACGGTGACCGAGCTCGCCGAACGCGCGCGCCCTGAAGATGGAGTCACTCCTGCGATGGCAGCCGGAGTCACCGGAACCACGGCGATTCGTGTCGAGCAGCTGCAGAAATCGTTCGGCAACGTGCACGCGCTGCGCGGCATCGATCTGACGGTGGAGCGCGGCAGCGTGCTCGGCGTGCTCGGCCCCAACGGCGCCGGCAAAACGACGATGGTGCGCATCCTCGCGACGCTGCTGTCCCCGGACTCGGGCAGCGCGGCGATCGAGGGTTACGACGTGGTGCGCGACGCCGCGATGGTGCGGCGGCTCATCGCCCTCGCCGGCCAAGCGACCGCGATCCAGCCGGAGCTCACGGGCCGCGAGAACCTCAACATGATGGGCCGCCTTCGGCACCTCGACCGCGACGACGTTCGCCGGCGCGCCGAGGACCTGCTGGAGCGGTTCGGGCTCGTCGACGCCGCCGATCGCGCGGCGAAGACGTACTCCGGTGGCATGCAGCGGCGACTCGACCTCGCCGCAAGCCTGATGGGCGATCCCGCCGTGCTCTTCCTCGACGAGCCGACGACCGGGCTCGACCCCCCGGCACGCCTGCGGATGTGGGAGATCATCCACGAGCTGGCGTCGCGCGGCACCACGATCATGCTCACGACGCAGTACATGGACGAGGCCGACGAGCTCGCCGACGACATCATCGTCGTCGACCACGGACGCGTGATCGCGCAGGGCACGTCGGACCAGCTGAAGGACCAGGTGGGCGGCGACGTGCTCGAGTTCGTCGTGGTGGACCGCGCTCAGGTCGAGGCTGCCGTGACCGCGATCCGCAGCCTCTCCGAGGGCGACCCGCGCGTCGAGGACGATTCGCGCCTCGTCTCCGTCCGCGTCGGCGGCCGCGGTTCGCAGGCAATCGTCGATGCCGTGCGGCAGCTCGACGCCGCGCACGTGCAGACCGACGGCCTTGCGCTGCGGCGACCGTCGCTCGACGACGTGTTCCTCGCCGTGACCGGCCGCGTGGCCGAAGACGAGAAACCGAAGCAGCGTCGCGGCAGAAACACGGGCGCAAACGGAGGATGACGCGGTGGCAGTGCTAGCGCAGAACGCCCCCACGGTGCAGGCGCCACGCCTGGCACCTCCCAGCGCCGCGCAGCAGGTGCGCTGGCTGCTCAGCGACACGTGGGTGATGACGCAGCGCAACCTGCTCGTCTGGGTCCGCGTCCCCGCCTACATCGTCTTCACGATCGTGCAGCCGGTCATCTTCGTGCTGCTCTTCCGTTACGTGTTCGGCGGCGCCATCCCGGTGTCGACCAACGGCGGGTACGTGACGTATCTCATGCCGGGGATCATCGGGCAGACGGCCGCGTTCGCCACATTCGCCACGGCGATAGCGCTGGCGCAGGAGGCGAAGAAGGGTGTGGTCGACCGGTTGCGCTCGCTGCCCATGGCGCGGTCAGCGTTTCTGCTCGGCCGGCTGACCGCCGACGCGATGCGCATGATGGTGACGATCCTGGTGATCGTCGCCATCGGCTACGCGGTGGGCTTTCGTTTCCAGAACGGCGTCGCCGGCGCCATCGGCATGATCCTGCTCGCCGAGGCGTTCGGGTTGACGCTGGCGACGGTCGCGGCGTTCATCGGCCTCGCCATCAAGGAC
>JAFALX010000025.1 GCA_019234035.1 Candidatus Dormiibacterota bacterium
GCAGCCTGATGAAAGACACGCCCGAGCAGCAGCGCGGCCGGGAGATGGGCCCTCGCGATCAGCTCGATGCGCCGCGACGGCCCGTGGGCGGCGAGCGCGGTGCGCAGGTCGAGCAGCGCGCGAAACAGGCGACCCCAATCAGACGGCGCGCCGACCTGATGCAGCTCGCCTCCGAGCAATGCCGTCGCGTCGATCGCCAGTCCGGCGGCGGGAACTCCTGCACCTCGCGAGTGGAACGTCATGTCGTAGGAAGTGCCCGCCCCTGCAGCCGGTGTCAGCAAGCGCCGCAGCACGTCACGGGCAACGCCTGCGGCGTCCGCCTGCTCCAGGTCAGCAGAGTCGTGCTGTCGGTCGGGGACCCAGAGATCCCGGATGTCGTACCCGGTGGCGTGGCGCACGTCCTGCAGCATCGATTCACGAGTCCCAGCGAAGCCCCGCACGAGGGGATAGACGACCGGCCGGCCGCTGCGAGGATCGGCTCCTGCAGCAGCCGCAGAGGCAGCCGCCTCGCGGAAGCGCCGGATGGCAGGAATGAACTCCGCATCAAGCGCGGGTCGCGGGGTTCCGCCAGACGTACCCGGATAGAGATAGTCCGGCGTGATGTATGCAACGAGAGCGTCGAGCGTCGCCACCGCGGTCTCCATCTCAACCGCAACGTGATTGCCGGATAAGAATGTCGACTGGTCGTGCACAACACTGAATCCACGCAGAGTCAGCTCATCGCGCAGAAGCAGGCTTGCTGGGCGATGAGGATGGCGATAGCTCACCATCGCGGTGAGAGGGATCACGACCCGGCCGATTGTGGCGGGGTGCCCAACCCTGCGTCCATCACTGCGCGTTCGGTATCCACGGGCGCAGCCGTCGTATGCCGCCGCCCATCACGACACCGGCCCACATGTCCCACCGTGACATCGGGTCGCCCCCGATAACGATTAGGATTGGTTCAGGACATGCGTAATCGGGATCCAGCGCGAATGTCTTGATCTGCGCCAGATCGCGGCGGCTGGGATAGGGCGCTGCCATCGGATGGAAATGCCATTCTCCAAGGTAGAACTCCCTTCGAAGCCATGCGCGGCTGATATGTCGTTGGAGTCCACGTATCCCGCGAACGAAGGACTGTCGCGTCGCGACAGAGTCTGTAGGTGGGCCTGTCACTGCGGTAACGAACGCTTGGTCACCGAGCTTGCTGTAGCGACCGATGAGTATCCCGCCCGTCTCCACCTTCCTGGCACGTTCGCAGTGCAACAGGATCCGTGCCATCGTCGTTGCTTCTATCGTCACCGCAACCTCGTGGTCGCTACTAGAAAGGACACGAGTCACGCCGACCGCTTCACCAGGCCGGTGAAGAACCCGCCGTCATCCGTGATCCGCTCAAATACGTGCAGCCTTGCTCCCTCGCTGACCGGGAGGGCCTCATTGAGGAGGTCAACGGCCGCAGCTGCCATCAGCCACACCTCGTCGGCGCGTGCTGGAAACACCGGATGCCAGCAGCCGACGCCTTCCCATGGTCTCTCCTCACCACGCTCTTCCTCAGCGCGTCCGATCGATTGGTAGGCGTCGTCAAACTCGGTGAGCGGGAAGCTCTCGCCGTGGGCGAGGAAGGCTAACAATAGCCGCGCGTGCAGCGTTATCGAGAATGAGGCGTACACCACCGGGCGCCGCGCTGCGACTCGGCTGAGAACCTCGAGCACCCGACGATCCCCGGTGGTCTCAATGACCAGATCGAACTCAGCCAGTAGCGCAGGAATGATTGCCTCTTCGGCCGATCGAGCAATAGCCGCCACGCGGGCATTCGGAGATGCAGCGTTGAGACGCCTCGCCAACGCCTCCGCTTTCTTATGCCCGAGGTCGTCAATGGTGAGCAGGTGGCGGACGAGGTTCCCAGCTTCGAAGGTCTCGCTATCAATGATGGTGAGCTGCATGGTGCCGGCTCTCACCAGCATCTCGGCAATTGCAGACCCCAGCGCACCAGCGCCAATTACTGCTACCCGGCAGTCGGCGACGTTCGCCGTTAGCCGCCCGCGCGTCGCGAGCTGGTGTGGATGCCAGTTCTCAGTATCCACCCAATCCAATCGAGTGGTTCGACGCAGCGTTCCGCGCTCGCTTGCCATCCAAAGCCCCAGCTCGTTGCTCCGGAATCCGTGAAGTGCCTGACGTTCGAGCAGCGGCAAGGCGATGCCGATCCAGTGCTCCTGCACGGGATCCTCCCCGATGCGCTCTGGCACGGGGAACCCGATGAGTACCGCGTGGAGGGCTCCGTCGTGGAAGCTTCGCGTCCCCTGTCGCAAGAGAGCGTAAAGATCCATTCCCTGGTGTTTGAAAGCCTGCTCGAGCTCGCCCCAGGACGTAGGGGCGGCGTACGGAGGCAGCACCACAAGCCGGCCGCAACGCAGCCATAGGGCGCTTTGTTTCGGTGTCCGGAGCATGGCCAGTCTGCGGCCCCACTTCGACTCGATGAGCACGCGGCCGTCGAGAGCTTTGAAACGCTGAACAATTGACACATGCCCGCTCGGGATGTCGACACGTTGCAGCTCCGCAAGTCCGATGACGTCATCGATCGCGCTCCACTGCGCAAGGTCCTCGGGGCCCTCGCGAAAGGCAACCACGCCGGCACTAGTCGGAGGGTAGACGGGAAGTTCGAAGGGCTCTCCGGGGGAGAGCAACAACCCCCGAGACGCTTTCGCAATCCATCCGAGCGCGCGGATGACGTGCCAAGCCAGGCGATCTGCGTCGCCGAGCGGTTCGGCATCAGAGTCCAAACGCAGGTTGCCCTCCGAATCGGTTGCCACGCAGATCTTTGCGGTGTGGTAAGGCGCGTCCGACGCAACGAGGGACGGGCGTTGGTGTGGGTGAATGCCAGGCAGGCCTCCCTCTTTAGCCGGAAAGATGTCGATCAGGCCACGCGGATAGACGGCCGACGCGTGTACAAACCAACGCGACGTGGGAGGTACAGGAAACGCCGTCCCGAGTGTGTGCGGCGTCAGATTCAGCTCAAGGAGCCAACCAGACCGATCCGCAACCCAATCGCTGACGATCTCGACACCCTCGATCTCTTCCAGCGTGCGGCGCCCGACGAGCAGACTAGGCGAGGGTTCGAGCGCGACGCCGCTAGGCGAAACGGCCACCTGTCGCAATCGTACTGGCGGCCGTCCGCTGGGTAAAACCGCCATTTGAAGGGGGTTCCGGAAACTCGGGACCGAGAAGTTCTCGCCAGCCTTTTGCGCTCTCTGCAGTTGTCGGAGCGTTCAGCGCTTGCCGCGCGAGCGCTGCCGCGCTCTCGATGAGCCCATAGAACTGCCCGAATTCCGCGGGCGTGACGCGGCTGAACACATCATGTGCGACGCCATGGTCTTGCAACTCCGGCTTCGTGCCCTGAAGCACATCCTGCTCGAACGCGCTAACGATTCCCTCGAGCGAGCGCGTCACGCCTTCGCTTACTGACGAAATATCGTCCGGGCACACCGTCCCGACACAATGCTCCAGTGGATAGCCCTTCGGATGTTTCGGGACGTTGTTCCGCAGGCGCCACCACTTTACGGCCTTGACAACGTTGATGTAGTGACCAGACGTGGTGGCATTCTTGCGCTGCGTCCATGCGATCTGTTCGATCGGATGCGTCGGTTCCCATCTGCGGAGCTCGCGATCAGGGATCAGCAGGTAATCCTCTTTCCACGCATCACCTTCTGCCAGCTGTGCCGACTTCGCCACACTTTGGCGGAGTGAGAGGATGTCGGATTCGAGCGGCAGCGCGCGGTTAGACAGCGTGGGCAAACCGTTGACTCGTCTGCCGGCGATCTCGGCCGCCTTGATCACTGCCTCCCGGACGACCTCGGAGGGCGCGGCGGTGACAACCAGGTCAAGCGTGACCGGAGTTCCGTCATACGTCAGCTGGATCGAGCGGTCGTTGGGTCTCCAGTGGTTCGGAAAATTACGCTCAAGAAACGGTGTGAAGCGCGCAACGACGTTGTCGGGGCTGTACTCCTCAGGATCCAACGTCGTGACGACAACGAGATCGACATCAACGTGGGCATTTGGGTCTGTCGGATCCAATGGCCGGACGATGGTGTCGCGTCGGTAGCTGCCTTGGAGAAATGCGTCGATGATGATCGCCGCCAGCGCTGGATCATCTCGAAGAAGTTGCCGCAGCTCCAAGTGCTTGGCGCTGCACGTGGCCCTGAGCGCAGCGCTGAGGCGGGTCGCGCTGAGAAAGTCATTGAAATAGGACGGGACGGCTGTCATGTGGCCTCCTCTGGCCAAGGAATCCCGAGATTCGCCTCAGGACTAAGCCGCGCCGGCTGTCTCGGCGCGGGGTCACGGACGCGGAATGGCCGACGCACCCTGGGGCCGCTGAGTCCCAGCCCCTGAATCTTACCAAAGATTGGCGCAGGATTTTCCGCGCCATGTTCGGGCACCTCTGCTACGATGGATTCACGCGGCCCAACGATGGCCTCAAGTTCCGCCATTCCGTCCTCCTGAGGCGCCCGCGGACCGTCCGAACTCTTAATGGCTGAATCAGTCTTCGTCGCTGGCCGACTACGGCTCGCCCGAGATCTCCGCAGTTGGAGCCAAGTCGAACTCGCGCAGCGCGCAGGCTTGACGCCGCCGACCCTGAGCCAGTTCGAAGCAGGCATGACGCGGCCAGTTCCGGCCGCGCGAGATCGGTTGGCAGCTGCCCTCGGAGTCCCCGCCGGCTTCTTTGAGCTGCCGCTACTCGACACTCACGACGGCTTCTTCCGGTCCCTGCGACGGACATCCGTCGCCGACCGGCGACGGGCACGAGCTATGGCCCACATCGCGCACGACCTTGCGGGGAGTGCCGCCATCGCAGGCGAGTTGCCTGCCGTCAACGTACCGCACCTCACTTCCGCGCTGGTCGCGGATGACGCCGAGCAATCTGAAGCCATTGCTAGGGAGGTGCGACGCCTATGGGGTGTCCACGCCGGACCGATCTCCAACGCGACTGAGTTACTGGAGTCACACGGCGTCGTGGTCATCCGGCTTCCCTTGGCGACGAATGACGTGGATGCCTTCTCTCTTCCGTTCCGCGATCGCCCAATCGTTGTTCTAGGAGCGGACAAGAATGACCGTGCTCGTTCCCGGTTCGACGTGGCGCACGAACTAGGTCACCTCGTAGTGCATGGCGAACAGGTCTGGGGATTGCCTGCTGTAGAGCGCCAGGCCAGCCAATTTGCCGCGGCTTTTCTGATGCCACGAGACGAGATCATCGACGAGCTGCCAGCGCGCGCGAACTGGCCGGTGCTCTTCTCCCTGAAGCGCAAGTGGCAGGTGTCGCTTGCAGCTCTGCTGATGCGTGCGCGCACGCTACGTCGGATGAGCGAGGCCGACTACTTAACTGCGATCAAGGCAGCATCGGCGCGTGGTTGGCGGCGAATCGAGCCGGTTCCGCTGGGCGCCCCAGAGCAACCTCGACTGCTCGCGCGGGCACTCCACCTTCTCAACGAGCAAGAATCTGACCTGGCATTGCCCGAATCAGTCTTAGCGTCACTGGCAGCAGCGTTGGCTGCTTAGCGTGCTGAAGTGTCTCGGGTTTTGATACAGACCTGAGGTGCCCTTTGCTTCTTGCTGCTGGCGCAGGTGACGGCGAACGGCTGGAGCGCCGACCGCCGACCGCAGGCCGTAGGCGCCGTGGATAACTCGAGAAAACCGTTATTTTCCGACGTTAGATTGCGTATGCTGGCTACCGTGGCCGCCCTCCCCCTCAGCCAGGCGATCGACGAGTTCCTCAGCTGGCAAGAGCTCGACCGGCACCGCAGCCCCGGCACCATCACGGAGTACCGCAAGGACCTGGCCGGATTCGCCGCGTTCGCCGGCGGCGATGCGGGGATCCGCGACGTCGCCGAGCTCCATCGCGACCTGCTCCGCGCCTACCAGCGCCACCTGGGCCGGTTGAGGGTCCGCAGCCGCGCCGCCGAGCGGCCCCTCGGCATCGCGACCCGGCACCGGCGGCTTGTCACCCTCCGCAGCTTCCTGCGCTTCGCCGCGCGGGAGGAGTGGCTCGCCGGCGACCTCGGCTCGACGATCGACCTCCCACGCCTGCCTGAGCGCTTGCCGAAGCCGCTCGAGCCCGGCGTCCGCGAACAGCTCCTCGAGGCGCTCCCGGCCGGCACCCTCGCCGAACTGCGTGACCGCGCCCTGTTCGCCTTCCTGCTGTCCACCGGCTGTCGCATCGCCGAGGCGCTGGCGCTCGACCGCGACGAGCTGCGCCGCGAGCGCGTCGTCGTGCGCGGCAAAGGCGATCGCGAGCGCGTCGTGTTGCTGACGGACCGCGCCCGCCATGCCGTGCAGGACTACCTCGCCGCGCGCACCGACGACTCGCCAGCGCTCTTCATCAGCTTTCAGCCCGCGTCGAAGGGCACGAGTGACAACCGCCTCACCGCCGCCGGCGCCCGCCACATCTGCCAGCGCGTGTCGCGCGAGCTGGCGGTATCGCGATTCCACCCGCACCAGCTGCGGCACACCCTGGGCACCCTGCTGCAGGAGGCGATGGGTGACGCACGACTCACCGCGGAGACTCTCGGCCACCGAGGCCTCGGGTCAGTCGCCGGCTATACGAAGGTGAGCAACCAGCGTCGGCGGGACGCGTACGAGGAGCTCGAAGCCAGGGGGTTGTAACGGGCCACCGCAGCGATAGCGCTGGCAGGCGAGTTGCGGCCGGGTCGCGCAAGGTTGACGTTCTAGCGCGACGTGAGCGACGGTACCGTATGCACAATGCAACCTCCACGGTCTCTGCTCGCTCTACTGCATGCGGATGAATTTGACGAGGCCGAATTGCGCAGTCTGATCAGTGCGCATTTTGGCCACGGGCTGTGGGTTAGTGCCAACGAGGTGCATTACTCCTCGATACAGGGCGGCGACGCCGCTCTTAAGTTCAGATACGATGGCCGTGGCCTGCTCAAGGACATCCTTGCTGGCCCAGCCCTCGACGAGTGCTCCCTGAGCCAGGTTCTGGACGCGGTCGAGTCGGAACGGTCCCCTTCCCGCACGGACCTCGTCAGGAACGTCCTCTTCGCCGCGGTGCCGACGCGATCCCGATGGAGCTTCGCGGATAGCGCAGCGATCCTCCCTGTCCCTCCGGGCTCGCCTGAGCCGCAGGAGGTTGTGGCCGATTATCCGTTCATCCTTGAGGTGAGGTATCAAACATCGGCGCGCCTGCACTTACGCTCGCTGCGAAGGCGACGCGCCCTGCGGCGTTGGGAGCTTCTCTTGTGCGTCCTCGTTGGGTGGGGCATCCACAGCCTCGGGCCGATGACAACCAAGCGCTGGGTACTGGTCGCCACACAGGAAGATCTCAGCGACATGAGGTCGGAATTCCTGCAAGTCGGTTACCACGTGCCCGACTATCACCCCCCATACGGCGCGCTTAGAGGAGTCGGCGCTGCTCCGATGTTCAGCGTTCCAGACGAGGAGTTCTACAGCCGGCGCGGAATCTCTGCTGATCAGGTGATGTCGGTGCCGGACAGTCTTCCGATGGCGTTGCAGCGCTACTCGTTTCTGTCGGTCGGCGAGCAACGCGATTTCCTGAGGGCCTGCTACTGGTTTCAGCTATCGGAGCGACAGTGGGAGCTGTCGCAATCTGCGTCGTATCAGTCGCTCGTACAGTCAATCGAGGCGCTTCTCCCCCGACGAATCCACGCTGACACATGCACGGCGTGCGGCCGTCCCGTGCAAGGACCGACTCGAGCGTTCAAGGACTTCGTTGAGACGTACGCGGCGTGGACCACCAGTGCGGAGCGCAACGGCTTTTACGATCTGCGGTCGAGCGTCGCCCATGGTGCTGTTCTGTTCGAAAGCGATGGCGAAATTGACTTCGGTGGGATGCACCCGCTCAGATGGCAGCAGTATCAGACCCATGGGCGAATGGCGCAGGTTGCGCGCATTGCGCTCGTCAACTACCTGCTCGCAAGGTGACACTGCGGCGGCTCGATGCCTCCTCCGGCCCACCGCCGCGACGTCAGCCATCGTTCGTCCCGTCTGCGCGTAGCGGTGCAGGGACGGGCCAAAGTTGGTCGGGGTGCTACCAGTCATCCCACATCGGAAATCACGCTCAAATCACGCCAGCACGGCGTCGACGGCGTCGTCGCGATGTACTCGGGTCGTCAGGCCTCGGCGCGCGGAGACACAGGCGGCATCGCGCGACCGCCGTTCTAGTCGTTTGGCCCGCGCCCGTCGGTCGGCCGAACGCCTACTGCAGCCTCGGCGCCATCCCCCGCGTGCTCGTGGTTGCGGCCTCCCTGGCAGCGGGACAGGGGCGTCGCGTCGCGGCGCATTCTCCCGAGAAAACGCCACCACGACTCGTGCCAGTTGACCAGCACCTGCCCCCCTTCCGCGGATGCCTCCAGCCACCAGAGGCGGAAGCCGGTCAGCTCGAGGACGACACCACCGTGCTCCTTCCAGCAGGTGGGCCACCGCTCGATCTCGTATGTGTTCACCGCCCAGCTGACCCATGCGTCGAGATCGCCCAGGGCATCTTCGTCCACACGTGGGCCAGCATCCCGGACGAGCTGCAAGGCGGGTGACGCCTCGGGAGAGACCCCGGTGCGGGGCTGCGTGATGAGCTCCGCCAGGTCGCCCACCATTCGCGCGAGCTCGTCGACGCGCGCCGAGAGGTCCTCGAGCTCAGTCATGCGAGCGCCCGCGGCTGCGACGCTGCGATCCGCCGCGCATCCGGACCGCTGAAGTACGGCGTCAGCCGCAGTAGGACCGGAGGCAGGTCGCGGTACACGAGCAGTGCGATGTGGCGGCGATGCAGTCCCAGCTGGCGAATCTCGTCCGCGGCCAGCCGGCGCCGCCGCTGCGTGGACTCGTTCCGGCTAATGCGGCCGTCCTGGTCGCGTGTGCTGCCGTGCACCGTCTCGTCGTACTCGCCGGCGAGTTGGCTGAGCGCGTCCAGCTCGCGGTGATCGCTGATGCCGCCGAAGATGACCTTGGCGGTGCAGTTTTCCCACAACGTGGCGGCGCCGTCCGTTCCCCACACCTCTCGCGCCCGCGAGAGCGTTTGCAGCGCAACCGCGACGGTGATGCCGACTCCACGAGCGTCCGAGACCAGGCTGGGCAACGACGGCAGGGGGGCTATCTGCGTAGCCTCATCGAGCCAGACGCCCAGCGGCGGGTCGAGACGGCCTCCTGGCGACTGGGCTGCGCGTTGCCGCGCCGCGCCGACGACGGCGTCGAGCAGCAGCGTCAGCAGCGGCGCGACCTGCACCTGGTCCTCGGGGTCGCCAACGAGATACAGCGTGCCGCCGTCGCGCACAAACGCGGCCGGATCGAACACCTCGGCACCCGGTGCTGGGCAGCACGTGGCCATCACCTCGGGATCGGCGACGGCGTCGAAGGCACGGCGCAGCGTGTCGAGCACGGACTGTCGCGCGCGGTCATCGAGAGCGCCGTCCAGCTGCGCGAGGAGGCGGTCGCCCCACCCCGGTGCGGCGCGCTGGTCGTCGAGCAAGATGTCAGCAGCACGTTTGTCGGTTGGGTTGTCAACCCAGCCCATGACGGTGCGCACATTGGCGCCGTCCAGGGCGGCAGCATGAAAGTAGCCCTGGCACAACGATTCGGCCGAGGCGCGCCAGTAGTCGGCGCTGGTGACACCACGGCCGGCGGCACTGGCCCCCACAGCGACGCGTGCCCGACGCATCGCAACCCGTGGGATGTCGCACTCACGGATCGGGTCCCAGGCGACGGTGTGCCAGCCCATCCGCGCCAGCACGCCCGCGGCGACACAGCCGGCGGGATCGAACACCCAGACCGGGCCGCGGCGCAACGCGGCGGTGAGAAAGAGCAGCTCGGGCTTGGTGCTCGTGACGATCGCCGGCCCGGGGTGATGGATCACGCCGGGCACGAAGAGCTGCGATGTCTTACCGCTCCCGGGCGGCCCCAGCGCGGCAATGGAGTCCTCGATGCGTGCGTAGACCTCGACGCCATGGTCCGCGGCTCGGCCCAAGTGGATGGCGACGTCGGTGACGGCTGGCTTTGATAGTGACGGCCGCAGCACGGCGGCGCGCTCGAGGGCGGCGCGCCTGCCGAGACTGCGCGCGAGCTGTGCGCGCGTGGCAAACCCCTTGCGCACAGCCGCGGAGCCCGCACGCAGACGGAGCACGATGTGGAGCACTGCCGCGGCTATCGTCGCGAGTAGGGCGGCCGCTACAGCGATACTCACCCAGAACCAGGCCGTGGCGGGCGCCAGGTTGCGCGTCGCAGCCGGCCATGCGCCTTGCACCTGGCCCGCGTGGCTGATGATCGCCCAGCCGCTGCTCACGGAGTTCGCGTCGGGCGGCGCCCAGCGCTGGTGCGCAATCCATGTGTCGACGCCGGCGACGACGTGGAGCACGCCGGTCGCGAGAATCAGCACAACGAGGAGCGCCACCAGCAGCACTTCCAGGCCGGAACCGGTTGTGGAGGGTTCGCGCGGGTACGCCCGCCTAGGATCAGCGAGCATCGCCGCTCACCGCTCGATTTCCCGCCACCGCGCAGTCGGCGGAGGGCGCGGAGCTCAGGCCGCTTGCGTCGGGCTCACCCGCCGCCACCAGGGCGGCTCGTCGTCTGGGACTGGCGCTGACGGGAGCTCGGCCGGTC
>JAFALX010000048.1 GCA_019234035.1 Candidatus Dormiibacterota bacterium
GAGAATCGCCAAACCGATTGGTGCCGGGCGGAAGCGGAGCGGAGGACTGCGTATGCCAACTACTGAGCACGCCGTGGTGATCGCGGGCGGCGGCCCCACCGGGCTGATGCTGGCTGCTGAGCTGGCGCTGGCGCACGTCGACGTCGCCATCGTCGAGCGGCGCGCCGGCCAGGACGTCATCGGGCAGCGCGCGGGCGGACTGCAGTCTCGCACCATCGAGGTGTTCGACCAGCGCGGCATCGCCGATCGCTTCCTGGCGGCGGGGCAGACGGCGCAGGTGAACGGGTTCTCGTGGATCCGCCTCGACATCAGCGACTTCCCCACCCGGCACCCGTACGGCCTGGCCCTGTGGCAGAAGGACATCGAGCGCATCCTCGCCGAGTGGGTCGTCGAGCTCGGTGTGCCCACGTACCGCGGCACCGAGGTGACCGGGTTCAGTCAGGACGACACCGGAGTGGACGTTGCGGTGTCCGACGGCCGGTCGTTCCGGGCCGCGTACCTCGCCGGGTGCGACGGCGGGCGCAGCATCGTGCGCAGGACGGCCGGCATCGAGTTCCCGGGCTGGGACCCGACGATCAGCTCCATCATCGGCGAGGTCAGGCTCCGCGAAGAGGCGGAGTGGGGGGCCAAACGGGATGCCCGGGGCGTGCACGGGCTGAGCAGGATGGACGACGGCGACTGGGTTCGCGTCCTGGTCCGAGAGGACGAGCTCGATCGCGATGGGGAGCCGACGCTCGACGAGCTCGGCGCCATGCTCGTCGCGATCTACGGGACGGACTACGGCCTGTACGAGGCGAGGTCGCTGTCGCGGTTCACCGACATGACCCGCCAGGCGGCCGCATACCGGGCAGGACGCGTGCTGCTGGCCGGCGACTCTGCGCACATTCACTGGCCGATCGGCGGGCAGGGACTCAACGTCGGCGTGCAGGACGCGGTGAACCTCGGATGGAAGCTCGCGCAGGTGGTCAGCGGAACCTCCCCTGACAGCCTGCTCGACACGTATCACAACGAACGCCATCCGGTCGGCGCCCGCGTGTTGCAGACGACCATGGCACAAACAGCACTGATCCGCCAGGACGCGCGCACCGACGCCATGCGCGGCGTTCTCACCGAGCTGCTGGCCATGGAGGAGCCGCGCAAGCGGATCGCCGGCGAGCAGGCCGAGCTCGACGTTCACTACGACTTTGGTGAGGGGCACCCGCTGCTCGGGCGCCGCATGCCGGATCTCGACCTGGCCACATCCAGCGGACCGGTGCGCGTCTACTCGCTGTTGCACGATGCCCGCCCGGTGCTGATCAACCTCGGCGAGCCCCGCAGCCCCGACATCAGCGCACGGGGCGAGCGCGTGCAACGTATCGACGCTGCATACACAGGCACGTGGGAGCTTCCTGTCCTCGGTGGTGTCGCCGCTCCCACCGCGGTGCTCGTCCGACCCGACGGACACGTGGCCTGGGTCGGAGATTCCGGCTATACCGGGTTGGAGGAGGCGCTGAGCACTTGGTTCGGAACGCCTACCGCGGTCGTGTAGCAGCAGCGCGAGACGTCGCTAGAAATCAGATGGCGTTGGCCGAAGCGGCTTGTCGCAGCCATACTTCGAGAGGCGGAGTGCGCGTGCGAGCGTCCGACAGCCAGGCGTCGAGCGCGACGATAAGGGCTCCGGGAGAGCGTCGGCTACGCGGAAAGCTGCGCGAGCTGGTGAATAACAGCCCGGGGCGGCCTGTTCCTTCATCCTGCACGAGCAGGCGGCGAAAATCCTTCACGTTCTCGGTGACGATGCGACGCTTCTCCCGCTTCGCGGAAGCGTAGAGCTCGGCATCTGTCAAAGACCGCAGCTCTGGCTCCGCGGCCACGGCGATCACATCGTGACCGCGGCGGCGCAGCTCCTCGGCGATGACGGGCGTGAACATTTCGTCTAGCAGAAGCCGAACAGTCCGAGTCGGGTCAGTCACGCAAGGAGCTGCTGCTCCGCCTGCCAAGCCTCCTCTGCGGCGCGGGAATCTTCCTCGGCCTGTTCGAGTTCGGCGTCGATCTCGTCCGCATACGCCGCGTAGTAGCGCAACGCCGCACCGACGCGATCCTCAGTCACATTGAGCAGCTCGGCCACGACATCAATCGCTTCGTCGCCTCGCTCCTCGACTTCTCGAAGGCTCTTGACGATCTCCCAAACGTCGGGACCGAGGGCGAGCGCCGCCCGTCGCCCGGTCGGCCCGTCCTTGAAGACCACGCCGGGATGCTCGGCCATCCGCAGACCCTCGTCCACCAACCTTTGAGCCAGACCAGAGGGCGTTGATCCCGGGATCGCGCGAGCACGCCGGCGCAACCGCTCGAGGATCACCGGATCGAACCGGATAGACAGCGGTGCGCTCACGTAGCGCATTGTATCCGATGCGCTACGGGAAGGCAGCCGCCAGTATTTGGCTGAAACTGGGCGAGAGGGATCGCGCCCCATTGCGCGTCGATAGACATGGAAGCGCGTCCCCACCCGGCGTCTATCTGATATGCCCCAGCTCGGGTGTCAGCCGACCATCCCACTCAGGCACATTGCCGTTGCTTTTAAACATGTTGCATTCTACGCCGTTCTTCGTGTAACCTATTTAAACATGTTGAATTCCATCGACCTCGATCGAGGCGTTTCAAGAGCATCCCCAACCAAGGGGCAGCGTTCCCGTCAGCGGATCTTCGACTGCGCCATGGAGCTGTTCCAGACCCAGGGGTACGAGAAAACGACGATGCGCATGATCGCCGACTGCGCTGGGGTCAATGTCGCCCTTTCGTACCACTACTTCCCATCGAAGGAACATCTGGTCTTCGAGTTCTACCGCAACTTCACGACGGACTTTATCGCACGCGCTGACGAGGTCTTGTCCAAGACCACATCACTTGAAAAGCGA